>JADFKG010000065.1 GCA_022565075.1 Chloroflexota bacterium
CACTTCTGAGATTCTAAACGCTTGCCATCGCCGGCGGTCACGGGGACAATGCGTGAGATGTCTATCGAATACCGCCACGTCAAGGATTCTGAGTTCGACGCCCTGGCCTCGCTGGAAAGCATCGCCTTCTACGGCCGCCCGCGCCCGGACGACGGCGAGTACCTGCGCAAGCTGACGAAGCCGGAGTGGACGCTGGCCGCGTTCGACGGCGGCAAGCCGATCGCCGCCGTGCGCTCGATCCCGGCGGCGCGGCTGATGCACGGTACGCAGACGCCTTTCGCGCTGATCTCGCCCGCGACCTGCCAGGCGGCCTACCGGCGCCAGGGTCACGTCTCGAAGCTGCTGCGACAGTCGCTAGAGCTGATGAAAGAGCGCGGGCAGCCGATCTCGGGGCTCTACACGCCGCACGACGCGCTCTACAGACGCTACGGCTGGGAGCGCGCCGAGGAGAAGCGCAATCTCAGCTTCGATCCCGGCCGGATCGAGTTCCGCACACCAGCCCCGCCCGGCAAGACACGGCCGGCGACGCAGGACGACTGGAAGACGCTCGACGCCATCTACCGCCGGCACGTCGATCCGCTCAACGGCGCGCTCGTACGGGAAGAGGACTGGTGGCGCTTCAGCGTGATGATCGACTGGGAAGATAAGGACCGGCGCGCGCGCGAAATCGTCGTCTGGGCCGACGAGTCGGGCGAAGACCGCGGCTACGTCGTGTACCAGAACCGCCCGACCGGGCAGAGGGAAAACGGCTGGCCGCAGCAAGAGATCTGGGTGCGCGACTTCGTAGCGCTGGACGCCGGCGCCTACCGCGGCCTCTGGCAGCACCTCCTGACGCACGACATGGCATCGAACGTCGTCTACGAGTCGCACCCGGACGACCCGTTCGTGGACCTCTGCGAGGACCCGTTCGTCGTCACGGTGACGCGGGGCGAAGGGCCGATGATCCGCATCGTCGACGTCGAGGGAGCGATCGCCTCCCGGCCGTACGCCGGCGGCAGTTCGGCGTCGTTCACGATGCGCATCAGCGACGAGAGCGCTCCCTGGAACGAAGGCGTCTGGCGGGTCGAGGCAGCGGAAGGGAAGATGCGGGCGCAGAAGACGGACGCCGCACCCGACGTCGAGATGAGCGTCAACTTCCTGGCGCCGCTATACACGGGCTTCCGGACGGCGGAGACTCTGGCGGCCGTCGGCATGATCACGGTGCACCGGGCCGAGGCGCTGGCGGAGATAACGAACGCCTTTGCGGTCACCGACCCGCCGTTCACGCAGGACTACTACTAGCGCACGCTGGCCGAGTCCGGGAGCACGATGACGCTGACAGGCGCTTACGTCACTTCTTCGCGTATTTCTCCGGCTCAGCGTCGAACGACTGCTTGCAGTTGAGGTTGCAGAAGTAGATCGTCTGACCTTCGTATTCCGAAGAGCCCGCGGCTGACGCGGGGTCGATCTCCATACCGCAGACAGGATCCTTGACGAGCTTCTCCAAGACAACCTCCTCCGAAGTGCTGGGCTCTGACGTTTTCTGGCCCACCCACCCCCGCAGCAGCGAGGGCACGGTCGGCATGAGGATGACCATTATCAGCATGAAGACCCATCCCGCACCGCCGATACGCGCCACCCAGTTGTAGCCGGCAGCGGTTGCGACGGCGAAGAGGGCAGCCCCGGCGAGGGCCGCACAGGCCGTGTAGACGACGGCCGAAACCGTGTTGATGTTGTCGTCGGTGATCCTCATCCTGTCGCCTCCATCGCCTGCTCCGCGGGCGCGTCACGCTCGGCGGACGCGGACGGTGGTCCGCGCCTGATCGGCGGCGTGTAGCCGCGCATGCGGAGGGTGTTCATCGTTACGGAGAAGCTGCTCGTGGCCATGAGGAGCGCGGCCAGCTCCGGGCTGACGATCTGCGTGATCCACGGGTAGAGGATGCCGGCGGCCAGCGGCAGCATCAACGCGTTGTAGCCGAACGCCCAACCGAGGTTCTGCCGCACGAGCCGCATCGTCTGCCGCGACACCTGCACCGCCGCCACCACGTCGAGGATATCGTCGCGGATCAGGATCACGTTGCCGGTCTCGCGCGCAACGTCAGTGCCGCTGCCGAGCGCGATGCCGACATCGGCCTGCGCCAGCGCCGGCGCATCGTTGACGCCGTCGCCGACCATCGCGACGATCTGGCCAGACTCCTGCAGCTTCTTAACCTCGGCCGCCTTTTCGCCCGGCAGCACTTCGGCGAGGACGCGGTCGATGCCGAGAGCGCGACCGATGGCGTCAGCAGTGCGCCTGTTGTCGCCGGTGATCATCGCGACCTCGAATCCAAGCCCTTTCAGCTCGCGAACAGCGCGCTCCGACGTCTCCTTCAGGGTGTCCGCGACGGCGACGATTCCGGCCGCCGCGCCGTCACGGGCGACGAACATCACGGTCTTGCCTTCGGTCTCCAGGCGCTCGGCCTCGGCCAGATGCGTACTGATGTCCACGCCGCGATCGGCCATCAAGCGCCGGTTGCCGAGGAGGACCTGCGCGCCGTCCACAGTCGCCTCGACGCCGTGGCCGGGGATCGAGTCGAACGCCTCGGGCGCGGGCACGGAGAGACCGCGCTCACGGGCGCCCTGGACGATCGCGTCGCCCAGCGGGTGCTCGGAGTCGCGCTCGACGGCGGCGGCGAGGGCGAGGACTTCGTCGGAGGTGACGTCGGTGACGGACGGCTCGCCCTTCGTGAGCGTGCCGGTCTTGTCGAGGATGACGGTGCGGACGCGGGAGGTGGCCTCGACGGCGTCGGCGCCCTTGAAGAGGATGCCGAACTCGGCGCCCTTGCCGGTGCCGGCCATCATCGCCGCCGGCGTCGCCAGCCCGACGGCGCAGGGGCACGAGATGATAAGGAGGGTGACCGAGACGAGCAGCGCGAAGCCGAACACCTCGAGTTCGCTCAGCACATACGGCGTGAGGACGAGGCGCGTGGCTTCGTCAAAGAAGAGATCGTAGCCGGCGAAGAACCAGAAGAGGAAGACGCCCAGCGCCAGCACGTGCACGCCGAGGATGAAGTGGCCGGCGACGCGGTCCGCCAGCGCCTGGATCGGCGCCTTCGTCGTCTGCGCTTCCTCGACGAGGCGAATGATCTGGGCGATCGAGGTTTCAGAACCGACGCGGCTCGCCCGGAAGCGGAACGCGCCGGTCTTGTTGAGCGCGCCGGCGATCACATCGTCGCCCTCGCGCTTCTCGACGGGGATGCTCTCGCCCGTGATGAGGGACTCATCGACCGCTGAATAGCCCGAGACGACAACGCCGTCGACGGGGATCGCGTCGCCGGGACGCACGGCGACTATGTCGCCCACCTCTACTTCGTCCGCCGGAATCTCGATCTCTTCGCCGTTACGAAGGACGATCGCCCGGCGCGGCTGCAGTTTCATCAGTTTGCGGATCGCCTCGGACGTGCGGCCCCTGGTGATCGCTTCGAGATAGCGGCCGAGCACTATGAAAGCGATCAAGAGCGCGGCCGCCTCGAAGAAGATGGCCTTTTCGCCACCGAAGCCGGCGTTGGGGAAGAACGTGTTGACGACGGCGATCCCGTAGGAGGCGCCGATGCCGGTGGCGTACAGCAGGTTCATGTCGGTGACGCCGCGGCGCAGGCCGTTCCAGGAGTGGACGAAGAACTGGCGGCCGGGCCCCAGCACAAGCGGCGTCGTCAGGGCGAAGAGAAGGTACTTGTTGCCGAGCCAGTCCGGCATGACACTGTCCAGCGGCTCGAACGACGAGAACGTGAAGAGCATGACGAGTAGCCCGAGGGGCCAGGCGACGAGCATGTTCCGCGTCTGGCGCCTGAGCTCCTCCTGACGCAGCTTTCGCTCGCGGTCGATGCCTTCTTCGCCTTCGCCGCGGTCTTCCACCTCGTAGCCGAGGGCGCGGATCGTCTTCTTTATCTCGGCGGCGGAGACGGCGGAGTCGAGGAAGTCGACCGTCACGGTGTCCGTCGCGAAGTTGAAGGCAACGTCGCGCACACCGGTCAGGCCACGCACGGCGGGCCCTATAACATGCTCGCAGTGACCCGCCGTCATACCGAGCACAAGGAGGACGATCTTCGCGCCCGGAACCTCGTAGCCGATCTCCTCGACGCGCTCGACCATCGCCGGCACATCGCAGGCGGACGGGTCGTAGACGATGCCCGCCTTGCCGGCGCTGAGGTTGACGGTCGCCGACGCGACGCCAGGCAAGTCGTTGAGCGTCTTTTCGACTTTGCGCACGCAGGCGGCGCAGGTCATCCCCGCAACGGGGATCGATATCTCTTTGCGATCAGTAGTCGCTTCAGCCATCGTCGTTTACCTCCTCGCGCGGATGAAGAGCGCCAGTGGGCTCTTCACTTCCAGTATCTCGACGTCTTCGAAGCCGACTTCGCTGATGATCGAGCGCAGCTGCTCGGCGTAGTCGTCCGGCAGGCTGTGGCCGATCAGGTGCGAGATGAAGCCGGCGATGCCCTTGCCGGGCTTGAGGTCGACCGCGACGAACCTGCCGCCGGGCTTCAGAACGCGCCGCACTTCGGCCAGGCCGCGCAGCTTCAGGTCGTCCGGCAGGTGGTGGATCATGAAGCTGCTGAGCGCAGCGTCGAACTCGCCGTCGGCGAACGGCAGGTCCTCGATCGACGCGACCCGGAAGTCGACGTCGCGGCCCTTCTTCGCCGCCTTGCGGCGGGCGATCTTGACCATATTTGGAGAGGCGTCGATGCCGGCAGTGCGGCCTTCCGCGCCCACGCGGCGCGCAGCCCGCAGCGTCAGGTCGCCCGTGCCGCAGCCGACGTCCAGCACCGCCTCGCCGGCCTTCAGTCGCGCGGCCTTCACGGTCGACTTGCGAATGCCAGCCACCGAGCCGAAGCTCACGAGCCAGGTGCAGACGTCGTACAGCGGCGCCCACCAGGTGATGGTGTCGCCCTCGGTCTCCAGAACGTGGTCGTGCGTGTGAGTCGTCATGTGATCCTTCTCCTAGCGGTTCGCCAGCTCGTAGAGGTCAAGTAGTTCGTCGATCACCTGGTCGTCGCGGCCGTCCTTGATGCCTTCGACGACGCAGGTGTGGAGGTGGCCGTCGAGCATCAGCTGCTCCATCTTCTCGATGGCGCGGCGAACGGCGAACGTCTGCTTGAGGACGTCGACGCAGTACTTGTCTTCTTCTATCATGCGCCGCACGCCCTGCAGGTGCCCTTCAATGAAGGCGAGCCGCTTGAGCACGTCACTCTTGGTGTCTGGCTTCACTCCTTATCTCCCTCCATGGCCGGTCTAACCGACGCCTCCCCGGCTTGTCGACGATTGATGAACTGCTCCGGATTCGCC
Organism: Chloroflexota bacterium; assembly: GCA_022565075.1. Classification (GTDB taxonomy): domain Bacteria; phylum Chloroflexota; class Dehalococcoidia; order SM23-28-2; family RBG-16-64-32; genus CF-162. The sequence continues at coordinate 5,305 of JADFKG010000065.1, forward strand.
TCGAAGTCGCGGCGGCAACCGTTCGCACAGAAATGATACGTCTCGCCGTTCCATTCAAGACTGACGGCACGAGCCGCCTCGACGCTCATCCCGCAAACGGGGTCGCGGAAGAGACGGCCGATGTCCTTGACCCGACCGTCCTCCAGCCAGATGACGCGGTCCGCGACCTCGCGGATGCGCTGATCATGGCTGACGACGACGACTGCGCGATCGCCCGATCTCGCAACGTTGCGCAACAACATCATCACCTCGTATCCGTGTGCCGAGTCGAGGTTGGCGGTCGGCTCATCTGCGAGGACCAGTCGCGGGTCGTTGACGACCGCGCGGGCGATGGAGACACGCTGCTTCTCACCTCCCGAAAGGCCGGTGATGGCAAAGCCCAGGCGGGCGCCGAGGCCGAGTTCGGTAAGGACGGCATGTGCCTTATCGGTGGCGCGGCGACCGGGCACACCAGCGATGTTGAGGCTTAGCTCGACGTTTTCGCTCACCGTGAGGCTTTCCCAGAGGTTGAAGGACTGGAAGATGAATCCGACCTTCCGTCGCCTCAGTTCAGTCAGCTTCTTGTCTGGCAAACGAGTGATGTCCACGTCTTCGATATGCACCGATCCCGAGTCCGGGTGCAACAGCCCACCGAGGATCGTCAGCAGGGTCGTCTTGCCGGAACCGGACGGTCCCATGATCAGGAGCATCTCGCCTGACGGGACTGCAAGGCTAATGCCATCGACTGCCTTGACCTGGCCGGAGCCGGAGCCGAAGGACTTCGTCAGGCCCTGCGCTGTTATTACTGTCTTCCTCTCCATCGTCATGCCCTGAACACCATCGCCGGGTCGATCCCATTGATCCGCCGGATCGGTGCCAGCGAGGCGATAACGCTCATCAAGCCCGCGGCGACGAGCACGCCCGCCAGGTCAAGCGCCCGAAAGTCGGTGACGAATTCGGGCACCATCTGTTCCGCCAGCCGCGCTAACAAGATCGCGGCGGCGAGGCCGACGACGAAACCGGATGCGGTCAGGATTACGCTCTGCGTGAGCACGATCCGGTAAAGGAAACCGCCGGAAGCGCCGACAGCCTTCATGACGCCGAACTCGCGCGCTCTTTCGATCGTTGCTGTGTAGGTAGTCAGCCCGACAACGGCCACCCCAACCATGAACCCAATGATCACCAGAATGCTGATGACGGGGAGGAACGCTTCGTCTATCTCCTTCCTCACGGCCTCTGCGAACGCTGTCGAAGTGTAGACCCGGACGCCGTCGTTGCCTGCGGACACGGCAGCCGCGACTTCGTCTACGGACGAACCGGGGCTGACGATGAGCATCGCGTAGTTGACGATGTCGCCGACACCGAAGATTCGTTCGGCGTCGGAATAGTGGACGAAAGCGAACTGACTGAGGACATCGCCGCCGCGCGGCCGGACCTCGCCGACTCGAAGATCGACATCACGAACCACGAGCCGGTCACCTTCTTTCAGGCCGGTCTTCCGGCTCAGCGTTTCCTCGATAACGATATCGCCCGGGGCTGGCGCGTACGCGGCCACAACGTCCGGCGACAGTTGAAGCCCGCCGGGAAGCGCCAGCGCCATGAACCGGACGGACTCCTCGCCATCGCCGATCGGGATGAGCATCTGGCGGGAGAGAACGGGAACCGCTGCCTCAACACCCTCGACGGAGGCTGCGAGGCCGACGTCCCCGGAGGTCAACAGTGACGTCGAGTGGAACGGATCGCTTGTGCCGATCTGGGTAACCCAGATCTCCCCCGGAAGCTTCTCGAACACCTCGCCTGTCTGACTCCAGCCGCGGTAGAGCGCGACCACGATGAGGATCAGCAGGACGGCGAAAGCAACACCACCAACGGAGATCGCGAAGCGGCCCTTCTCGGATAAGAGGTTTCGTCTGGCTACTGGAACTGTCATTTGTCCTCCCATACCCCCCCGGTGGGGGTTTGCGCAGGAATCATAGCACCCTCCCAGCGGCACGGGATGTGATGACGATCACAGGCTCTGGCGGCGGCGACAGCTCAGCCTAAGGCACGACTATGCCCAGGGCTTCGTTGGCGTCTGTCGCCGACAGCCCCGGCGTGGGACCGCCTGAAGGCACGTAGATCACCTCGCCACTGACGGCGGCGGCCATGCCGTGACGAGCCGTCGGCAGCGCGGGCATCACCAACCAGACGCCGGACGCCGCGTCGTACGCTTCGTTGGCGTCGAACGTGCCTTCGAGGCCCTCTCCGCCCATCACGTAGATGGCGCCGTTGAGCGCGGCGACGGCGAGGCCGCTGCGCGCCGTCGGCAGCGGCGCCAGAGCAGTCCACTCATCGGTCGACGGGTCGTATGCTTCGTTCGCATTCAGGTTGAGCCCGAAGTCGACCTCGATCCGCCCACCGATGGCGTAGATGATGCCGTCGACGACGGCGACGCCGAGGTGATCCCGGATCGTCGGCAACGGAGCGGCCACGGACCACTCTCCCGTCGCCGGGTCCCAGACGTCGACTTCGGCGATGTTCAAGGGTACGTCGACGGGGCCGGGCGTGGCACCGCCGATCACGTATATCTTGCCGCCGACCTCGGCCACGGCGTGCCCGCCGCGGATGCGCGGCATCTGCGACACGTCCGTCCACTGATCGGTGGCGGGATCGTACTCGTAGACCGTGCTCGTCGGCGAGCGGAAGGAGACGAGGTAGCCGCCGAAGACGTAGAGCTTACCCTCGTAGCCGATCGCCGCGGCGTGGTGCCGTGGCTCCGGCAGCCGCGCCGCCTCCGACCACGCATCCGTCGCCGGATCGTACACCTCGACTGTCGTTGTGGTCCCGCCGCCGGCGTTGAACCCGCCGATGACGTATATGAGGCCGTCCAGCTCGGCGACGGCGACTTCCGATCGCGCTGAGGGCACCGGCGCCAGAGACGCCCAGGCGAGGCTGCCCGGTTCCGCCGCCGTCGCGCCGGGTGACGCCGTGGCGCCTGGTGATGAGTCACCGGACGGTGTCGAATCGCCAACGTCATCGTCGCCGGAGCAGCCGCTGATGGCGACGGCGAGCAGGATCAGGGCCGGGAGCAGCGCCCTCGATACGATGAGGCCTGACGATGTGAAGGCGGGGAGGCGAAACACACCCGCATTGTACGGCACCACCGTACTCTTTTATTAGAGCTTCTTACGCTCGTCAGTATCGAACCCGAATCACTGGAGGTCAGATTGCCTAAGCGAGGAAAACGCCGAAGATATACAAGGAGAACCGGCTCGACCGCATCAAGACTGCTCATCTCGATCGCCGGCATCGCCGTGGTCGCTGTTCTCCTGCTCGCCGCCGGATGGTGGTTCTTCGTCCGCAGCGACGCAAAGCTGGCCACCGGGCCACCTGCGATTCCGGAGGACCTACTCAGGGCCACCGATACGCCGGGCGCCGACGGCGACGTCTCGGACTCGCTCACCTTTCGCATCATCGCCGACCGCTCCGAAGCAGCGTACTTCGTCGGTGAGCAGCTCGCATCGTTGCGCATACCCTCGACCGCCTCGGGCACGACTGGCGATGTCGAGGGCGAGTTCCACCTGACACCCGACGGCACAGCGCTGGCCCCGGACACGACGTCGCAGTTCACGATCGGCCTGACTTCGCTCCGGAGCGACGAGTCAATTCGCGACAACCGCGTGCAAGGCGCGCTGGAGACGGGTCTCTTCCCAACGGCAACGTTCACGTTCACAAGCTTCACCGGGTACGACCCATCGATTCCCGAGGGTGAGCAGCAAGACATCCTGCTCACCGGCACACTCGACCTGCACGGCGTCCAGCGTCAGGTGACCTGGAAGGTGGAGGCGCTGCGCCAGGCGAACGTGATCACGGCGCTGGCGACGGTGACGATCGCCTTCGCGGACTACGGCATCACGCCACCGAGCGTCGTCGGCTTCACCCTGGTCGGGAACGACGCAACCCTGCAGGTGCAGCTGGTGGCGGAGGCAACCTAGCACTACGCCCGGCGGGCAGGGGCGGGGCGTTCGCTACTTCCCGGGGTCCAGCAGGACCTTTACGCAGTTGTCCGTGCGCTTGGCGAAGATGTCGTATCCGTGCGCCGCATCTGACATCGGCAGCCGGTGCGTGATGATCTGTGAGGGGTCGGCCTTGCCTTCCTGGATCATCCCCATCAGGTCGCCCATGTAGCGCTTGACCGGGCACATGCCGATCTTGAACGTGATGTCGCGCAGAAACGAAAAGAACATCGGGAACGGGAACTCCGGCTCGGTGTACATACCGACGGCGCTGATCGTCCCCGCCGGCCGCACGTAGTTCCAGCAGTCCTTGAGCGAGGCTTCGATGCCGACCGCCTCGAGGACGACGTCCGCGCCACGGCCGTCTGTGGCGTCGCGGATGATCGCCTTGGCATCCTCCTTGGACATGTCGATGGGCGTGGCGCCGATCTTCCTCGCCATCTCCAGGCGCTCCGGCATCTGGTCGATGGCGAACACCTGCTTGGGCTCGAACGTCAGCGCAGCCATCTGCGCGAAGAGGCCGACCGGCCCCGACCCGACGACGGCCACCGTGTCGCCCGGCTTGATCTCGCCGCGGTCGGCGGCGAAGTATCCGGTGGAGAAGATATCGCCGACGAAGATCGCCTTCTCGTCGCTAAGCCCGTCCGGCACCTTCTCCAGCGTGTAGTGACCGTTGGGCACGCGCAGGAACTCCGCCTGGGCGCCGGCCAGCTGCATGAATCCAAACGTCTGCTGCTGCGTGCAGACGCTGGGCCAGCCGCTCTTGCAGTAGTAGCAGTCGCCGCAGGACGAGACGAACGAGCCGACGACGCGGTCGCCCGGCTTGAAGTTCGTGATGCCGGCGCCCGTCTCGACGACCTCGCCGATGTACTCGTGGCCGATGATCCAGCCGGTGCCGGGCAGCGGCATGCGGCCGTCATAGACATGCATGTCGGAGCCGCAGATGGCCGCGGACGTGACCTTGATGATGACGTCGTTGGCTTCCTGGATCGTTGGATCGTCTACGTTCTCGACCTTGACGTCGAAGGGTCCGTGGAATGTGACGGCGCGCATGGGGCGTTCCTCCTGCTAGTTCTCGCGAGCGCTGTTGAGGATACGCGCAGACGGTGACGACGACAAGCGCCGCTTCTTGTCAGCCCAGGGACTCAGCGCCCGACATCTCAGACGCTCGGGCCGAAGCGAAAAGCCACACGGAAGACGGACTCCTCTCCGTGTCCGGGGCGCTGCGCCCCTACAGCCGAAACGTGGTCGCTAGCCGATGCGCTCGACGAAGACCTTCATCACGCCGCCGCAGATCTTGTCTTCGCCGTCGATCGGGTTCGTGAGGTCGACGTCGACGAGGCGCGGGCGACCGTCTTTGTGCGTCTCCATCGCCTCGTAAATAACCTCCGCCTCGCCGCAGCCGCCACCGATCGTGCCGCAGAACGTGCCGTCGGCGCGCACCAGCAGCCGCGCGCCCGGGCCACGCGGCGTCGAGCCACGCGTCTCGGCGACGGTGGCCACGACGACAGCCTCACCCGCGCCGAGGGAGCGCTGGATCTCGCGGAACACTTCGTCCATACGCATATATTATGCAGCGAG
>JADFKG010000066.1 GCA_022565075.1 Chloroflexota bacterium
AGCTGGCTCAGCCAGTATTCCATCTGCTTGCCGGCCGCTTCACGCCCACCGAGACCCCCCTCTTCTTGAAAACCGAGATCGACCAGGCGATCATCAGGAAAGGTGTGATGAATTCCACCGGAAAAATAATAAAAGGATTGGCCCGATCGATTAAAGCCCAGTCGGGATAGAACGGCCATAAAAGATGGACCGTACTTGGGTGTGCAAAACCGATAATTCCCGCTTTAGCTCTGTCCGACGCCTCGCATTCCAGCGTTGGGTTGGCCGCCTCTAGGGAGCGACGCCGAGCGTGACGCAGCCGACGACGATCAGCGCCGCCCCCCAGATGCGCGACGTGCCGTATCCCTCGTGCAGCACAAGAACGCCCAGCGCCGCGACGAGCACGATGCCAACTTCGCGCGCCGGCGCGACGTAGCTGACACGGCTCGTCGTCAACGCGATCAGCACGAGCGTGTAGCCGAGCGGCGCCAACACTGACGCGACGGCGATGCTGCGCCCTCGCTCTCGCCACTCCTCGACCAGCGTTTCGCGGCCAACGCGAAGGATTGCGAACGGTGCCAGGAAGATGAAGTTGCCGGCCATCGCGAAACCGTTAACGGTCACCGGGTTCACGTCTTCATCGATGGCCGCCTTGTCCCACAGAGTGTAGGAGGCGATAACTACTCCCGTGAGAAGCGCGAGGGCCGTCGCCGGCGTCGCCATCGCCCGTAGTGGATGAGAGAGGTCGCGCAGGAAGCGCCGGTCGATGTGGGTCGCGTATATGCCGACGACGACGAGCACGATCCCACCCGCGGCCAGCGCCGAAACGTGCTCGCTGAAGATCAGGACGGCGAAGATCGGGACGAGCACCGGGGCTATGCCGCGGGCGATAGGGTACACCGACGACAGGTCGCCGAGGTCGTAGCCGCGCGTGAGCGTGTAAGCGTAGACGCCGTGGATCGCGGCAGTACCGCAGCCCAGCCAGAGCATCGTCCAGCTGAACCCGTCGACGATCGCGAAGGCGACGGCAGGCCCGGCAACGAAGACCAAGCTGAGGCCGCACATCAGCCAGTAGAAGGCCTGCTTGTGGCCGCTGCGCTTGAGCAGGAAGTTCCAGGTGGCGTGCATCACCGCCGAGGTCAGAACCAGGGCGAACGCGGCGGCGGTCATGTGGCGCGAATTCTAGCGCGCCACGCCGATGCGTGCTACTCGCTGGACAGGGAGAGCGGGCGCATCGACACGAACTGCGCCGGCTTAACGCGGATCACGACGCGCCCTTCACTCTTCGCACGCTGCTCGAGCGCCGGCAGAGCTGCCTCAGGAATCGGGCTGCCGGCCATCGCCTCGCCGATGCGCCTCATCACGTCGGCAGCACCCTCTTCCTCGACGCGCGCGTGCCCGAAGACCGTGAGATACGCGAACGGCATCTTCTCGTCGAGCACGCAGACGCTGACCTCGGGGTTGCGCTGAACGGCCTTCGCCTTGATGCGCGAGCCCGTCGTCGAAATCACGATCTCGTCGCCGTCCATGAAGTAGTAGACGGGCGAGAGTGACGGCGGGCCGCTGCGGCGGTTGAAGCCGAACACGCAGAAGCGGTGGCTCTCAAGGAATTCACGTTGCTCATCCGAAATCTTCATCTATACCCCCTCGGCTCTTAACAAACGTTTATTCTTACAATACTTAATAAATAACGATATCCCCCTCGTCAAGACCCCACCACCCTTCGCTTCGAAGAGTGCATGCTCGGTCGCCGACCGTTGAAGGTAGCCCACCCGAAAAGGCCCTGATCATGCGCGACCGCAAATTCCGCCAGTAAGATCCAGTCTAATGCGGGTGTGCCGCTACGCCTGGTCTTCGAGCGTGCGCGCGTTCTCTTCTTCCTTCTCCGCCGCCCGCAGGAGTTCCTTCTTGCGCTCGTCGTCCGGCTCCTGCTCTGCGAACGTGCGGTAGAGGCCGGCGCCGGCGCGTTCAAGCTGCCCGAGCAGCGCCTTCTGCTCAGCCAGCGACTTGCCCTGGAACAGGTTGGTCAGGAGCTGCTGGTTCGACGGCGGTGCGGCCAGCACCATCTGCGTCTGGGTCACCGTGGCGATCGTGCGGCCGTCTTCGCGAGTAATCGTCGTGCGCCAGACCTGAGTGCTCTTCCCCTTGTGCACCGGCACGCATGTCGCCTCGATGCGCTGACCGACGGCAGCAGCAGCGAGGAAGTTCGTCTTCGACTCCAGGGTGGTCGTTCCGGCACCCTCGGGCAGGTTCAGCGACGTGCCTGCCGCGCCGAGAAAGTCCGCCATCGTCCATCACGACGCCGCCGTGCAGCCCACGATCCACCGTGCAGAGGTCCGGCGTCACCGTCAGCTCAGCGCGAACGCGATCCGGCGTCGCCTCCAGCAGCTTTCCGAGCACCTTCGGAAACATCGATTCCAGAAACTGCTGCATACGTGGCAAAGCGTCTTCCATCGAATCGTCCTCTCTGTGTCACTGCGGGTCAGGCTTCAGCCTGACGCGCGATCAGCAGGCGGGAGCGGTGTTCGCGAACGCCCAGTTCAGAAGAGCGGCGGCATCCACGTACAGGTCTTCGCTGTGCAGAACGGAAGTTATCAGGCGCCGCCCGTCCCTGTCAGCGGCGGCCACGATCGTCTGGCCGGCCAGGTCCGTGAAGCCGGTCTTGACACCTACGGCGCCTGGGTAGTCGCTGAGCAGCAGGTTCAGGTTCGCAATCGGACCTCGCGCCCACGCCGGCTGGTATTCAGCCGCGGCCACAGCTTCAGCAAGGAGCGGCTCCTTCAGCAGCTCCACGCCGAGGAGTGCGGCGTCGAGCGATGAGATCCACTGGGCGGGGTGATCGAGGCCGCTGACGTTAGCGAATGTGGTGTCCGAGAGGCCCAGCGCTGCCGCCTTCTCGTTCATCAACGAGACGAACGCCGCTTCGTCGCCGGCGATGTGCTCGGCTATCACGACCGCGGCGTCGTGACCGGAACGCAGGAGCAAGCCGTAGATGAGATCGATCAGCGGTAGCCGGTCGCCCGGCTGCAGCCCCATCGCCGTGGCGTCCACCACCATCGACAGCGCCGCGCCGTCGATCTCGACCTCCACGATCTCGTCCGCCTCCGCCTGCTCCAGCGCGACGATCGCCGTCATCATCTTGACCAGGCTCGCCGGCGCCAGGCGGAGCGCCTCGTTGACCGCATAGACGGTCGCTCCGCAGGGCGCCTCGATGACAGCGGCAGCGTAGCCCGAGAGGAGTGGTGGCTCTTCCAGCCTTCCGGCCCTTCCGGCTCTTCCGCCAGGCTGGCCGGCGGCGACGGCGTGGCGGTGGCTGCGGCGCTGGCGGTGGCCGCGGCGACGATCGGCGCGCATTCGGTGCCGCCGCAGTCTTCACCGGGCAGCGCTCGGGAGCCGCCGGCGACAAGGAGTCCGACACCAACTAGCGCGACGGCGACAACGATCGGGATCAGTATCGCGAGGGACGATGCGTCCGTCCGCACCGTCTGTGCGCGGCGCGGAGTGAAGGAGTAGCGACGGGCCAAGTCAGATGCTCGCTGCTTGCTGGCTGGCGTACATTTGCTAAGAGGCTAGCGCAGTTTACTGGAACCGTCTACCGGCGCGCCCGCCCTAGCGACCCTTGAACTGGGGATCGCGCTTCTCAGCGAAGGAGCGGGGGCCCTCGACGGCGTCCTCCGTCGACTGTGCGATGTACATCGCCTGCGAGGCGAGGTCGAGCGCGCCGTCGACGTCCGTATGCAGCGAGCGATACACCAGCCGCTTGGCAAGCTGAATCGCCACCGCCGGGCCACTCATGAGCTTCGACGCGTAGCCGCGCGTGTGCTCCATCAGGTCGCCATCCGGGACGACGGCGCTCACATAGCCCATCGCCAGCGCCTCCTCGGCGCCGAAGATGCGGCCCGTCCAGATCAGGTCCAGCGCGTTCGCCAGGCCGACGATGCGCGGCAGGTAGTAGGCCCCACCGTCGCCGGGGATGATGCCCATGCGCACATACGTCATGCCGAAGCGAGCTGACTCGGCCGCGAAGCGCATGTCGCACATCGAGGCCATGTCCATCCCCGCGCCGACCGCCGCGCCGTTGACGGCGGCGATGTACGGCTTCTCCATCAGCGCGACGAGGCGTGGTATGCGCTGAACGCCGTCACGCAGGAAGTTGCGGTTTTCGGCGGGCGTCCGCTTCTGGTCTTGCAGACCACCCAGCGGCCCCTTTCCGCCAACGTCCGCGCCGGCGCAGAAGCCACGCCCACTGCCCGTGACGATCACCACCTTCGTGTCGCGGTCCTCGTGGGCGTCCAGCAGCGCCGCGTACCACTCGTTGATCATCTGCCCGGTGAAGGCGTTCATGCGATCGGGGCGGTTGAGCGTGATTGTGGCGATGCCGTCGCTCTTGTCGTACGTGATCAGCTCGAAATCCATTCGCGTCTCCTTACGGTCTCGCCCAATCTTACCCTCACGCGCAGCGCGCGTCGTCTGCTATCATCCGTTGCGCTACGAAGGAGGTTCCCGTGAAGTATGGCGTCGTTATATTCGCCACTGACTATTCGATCGATCCGGTCACGCTAGGCAAGGCCTGCGAGGAGCGCGGCTTCGACTCACTCTGGTTTCCGGAGCACACGCACATCCCGGCAAGCCGCAAGACGCCCTGGCCCGGCGGCGCCGATCTGCCCAAGGAGTACTGGCACACCCTCGACCCGTTCGTCGGCCTTAGCGCCGTGGCGGCGGTGACGAGCAAGATCAAGCTCGGTACCGGCATCTGCCTCGTCGTCGAGCGCGACCCGATCACTCTGGCCAAGGAAGTCGCCAGCCTCGACCACCTTTCGAACGGGCGCGTGCTCTTCGGCGTTGGCGGCGGCTGGAACCGCGAGGAGATGGAGAACCACGGCACCGATCCCAGGCGGCGCTGGAAGGTGATGCGCGAGCGGATCGAGGCGATGAAACAGATCTGGACCGAGGATGAAAGCGAGTACCACGGCGAGTTCGTGGACTTCGACCCGCTCTGGTCGTGGCCGAAGCCGGTCCAGAAGCCGCACCCGCCCGTCTACGTCGGCGGCGACGCCGAGGGCACGTTCAAGCGGGTCGTCAGCTACGGGGATGTCTGGATGCCGATCGGCATTCTCCTGCGCGACTCGATCAAGGAGAAGATGGCGAAGCTGAACAGCATGGCAGCCGATGCCGGTCGCGGGCCGATCCCCGTCGCGATCTACGGCGTCGCGCCACGCCCCGAGGCGATCGACAGCTACATCGAAGCGGGCGTCGACGCCTGTGTCTTTTCTCTGCCGAGCGTGGGCGCGGATCAGGCCCTGTCGATGCTCGACGGGTACGCGAAGGTAATGGAGACAGTAGACACCGCGGGCACGTAATGACGGCCCCCGCAACCTCTTGCGCCCTCATGACGAAGGCAAGATGAGCAGCCGCAGAAGCCGCGACGAACTCCTGAAGCGCTTCTCCAGCCGCTACGCCGAAGAAGGCACATCCGCCGGCCGGCTGGTCGAACGCTGCGTGATTGGCGCGAACGTTGGCGTCAACGGCTACACGACGGTCGCTCAGGCCGATCGGCTGGTCGAGGCGCTTGACCTATCGCCAGAGAGCCGCCTCCTCGACCTTGGATCAGGACGAGGCTGGCCGGGGCTGCACGTGGCGGCCCTCGCAGAATGTCACGTCGTGCTTACCGATGTGCCAGAGGCCGCGGTCCGCAGCGCGCAACGGCGAAGCGCCGGCGCGACCGATCGAGTTTCGCTGGCGCGGGCCAGTGCGACGCACCTGCCCTTCGCCGCCCGTTCCTTCGACGCGATCTGCCACGCCGACACGCTCTGATGCATCCACGCCAAGCTCTCCGTGCTGAGAGCGTGCCGCAGGCTGCTGCGACCAGGCGGCCGCATGGCCTTCGTGACGATCTTCGTGGCGCCCGGCCTGACGCCGTCCGAATACCGCCGCGCCCTGCGCTCCGGCCCAACGTTCGTCAGCAGCCGCCGCAAGGATCACGGCGAACTCATCGCCAGCGCTGGATTCGACCGCATCGAAGAGACCGATCTCACCGCCGAGTTCCTTCTCACCTCAAGAGCCTGGGAGACCGAGCGCAGCAAACGGGCGGCCGAGATGATCGCCGCCGAGGGCGAGGCTGCGTTCAACGAGCGGCAGAGCGATCTCGACGTGCAGTCGAGGGCCATCGAGGCAGGTCTGCTACGACGTTCGCTGTTCGTCTGCTCCTAACGTCCGGGCCGCTCCTATAATGGCCTCGTGGACGTCTCACAGCTCGGCGAATTCGGCCTGATCGAGCGCCTGACCCGCATCGTTGGCGCCGAAGGCTCGCCAGACCTCGTCGTCGGTCCAGGCGACGACGCCGCCGTCTGGCGCCTCGGCAGCGAGTACTTGATGGCGACTACGGACGCTATGGTCGAGGGCGTCCACTTCCAGCCGGAGCGCGCCCGTTGGGAGGACGTCGGCTGGAAGGCGCTGACCACCAACGTGAGCGACATCGCGGCGATGGGCGGCACACCGCTCTTCGCGCTTGTCACGCTCGCTCTCCCGCCCGAGACGCCCGCTGAAGCGATGGACGCGCTCTATCGCGGCCTCAGCGAGTCGGCCCGCGAGTACGGTGTGGCCATCGCCGGCGGAGACGTCGTGAGCGCGGCGCAGGTCAGCGTCACCGTCTCCCTCATGGGACGCGCAGCGCAGCGCGACGGCGAGCCGCTCGTGCTGCGACGGAGCGCCGCCCGACCGGGAGACGTCATCGCCATCACGGGCACGCTGGGCGACTCGGCCGCCGGTCTCAGGCTATTGCAGAGAGGTGTGCCGGCGGACGACCCCATCGTCCAACGGCACACGCGGCCGGTGGCGCGGGTCGAGTCCGGACGCGCCGCCGTCGAAGCCGGCGTGCGCTGCGGCATCGACGTCTCGGACGGGCTCCTGCAGGACGTTGGCCACGTCTGCGGGATGTCGAACGCAGGAGCAGTGCTGCGAGCGGTGGACCTGCCGCTGAGCGACGGCCTGCGCGCCGCCTTCCCGGACGACGCGCTTGAGCTGGCCTGCACCGGTGGCGAGGACTACGAGCTGCTGCTCATCGGGCCAGCGACAGCTGTCTCGCGCGTGCCGGATGTGACGGTGATCGGAGAGATCGTTAAGGGACCGCCGCGTGCGACCCTCCTGGACGGCGCCGGAAGCGAGATCAAGTTCGCGCACGCGGGCTGGGATGCGCTCCGCCCGTGAGCGCGCTGGAGTCGAGCAGCCCGGAAGAAACGCGACGGCTGGGCGAGGCGCTCGGCCGCGCGGCGGAGGCAGGCGACGTGGTCCTCCTCTCGGGCGAATTGGGCGCGGGCAAGACCGTTTTCGTGCAGGGTGTCGCGCGCGGCCTCGGGTTCGAGGGGCCGGTGTCGTCGAAGTCGTTCGTCCTGCTCGGCGAGTACGCGGGCCGGATCACGCTTTACCACGCGGACCTCTACCGCCTGGAATCGCCGGACGAGGTCGCGGAGCTAGCGCTTGAGGAGATCAGCGGCAACGGCGTCCTTGTCGTCGAGTGGCCCGAGCGCGGCGACGTCGTCTTGCCGAAGGAGCGCCTGACGTTGCTCTTCGAGGTCAGCGGCCCGGAGACGCGACGGCTCACGACTGAAGCCAGGGGTGCGCGGGCACAAGCGCTGGCGGAGGCGCTCGGCGAGTGACGGAACTATCGATCGACACGGCCTCGTCGCTGGCCTCGGTCGCGCTCTCGCGTGGAGGCGAAGTGATCGCGGAATCGACCTGGCAGTGCCAGCGCAATCACAGCGTCGAGCTCTTGCCGGCGATCGAACGGTTACTCGCGGACGTGTCCGAATCGGCAAGTGACCTGACGGCCGTATTCGTCTCGGTCGGGCCCGGCATGTACACGGGCCTGCGCGTCGGCGTCGCGACGGCGCAGGGGCTGGCGCGCGCCTCGGGTCTGCCGCTCGTGGGCATCGGCCGCCTGGAGCTGGACGCCTACCCGCACGCCTCGTTCGCGGGCGACGTCATCGCCGTGCACCGGGCCGGGCGCGGCGACCTGGCCTGGGCGACTTACCGCGACGGCCCGTGGCGCGAACTCGCGCCGCCCCACCTGACGAAGCCCGACGAGCTCGCCGATAGCTTGGGCCAGCGAACGCTCCTTACCGGCGAGATCGACGAAGAGCTGACGGCGCTGCTCGCCGAGCGCGCTGGCAACCGCGCCGAGATCGCTGCGCCCGCTACCCTGGGACGTTCAGTTGCCCTCGCGGAGCTGGGACACTCCCGGCTTGAAGCAGGCGCGGCGCACGAGCCAGCGCTCGTCGCGCCAGTATACCTGCGGCCGCCCGCGATCGGCCCGCAGACGCAGTAGCGGCTAGCCCGCACGCAGCCTAGAATCGAACGCGACATGGGAGAACGAACCCTGATCCTGGTGAAGCCGGACGGCATGCAGCGCGGCCTCGCCGGCGAGATCATCTCGCGGCTGGAGTCGCGTGGTCTGCGCATCGTCGGTCTGCGCATGCTGCGGGTGGACGAGGCGCTGGCGAAGCGCCACTACGCCGAGCACGAAGGCAAGCCGTTCTTCGCTGGCCTGATCGACTACATCACTTCGAGCCCGATCATCGCCGCCGTGCTCGAGGGCACGCGGGCGATCGAGGTTGTACGCAAGACGGTGGGCGCGACGAACCCGGCTGACGCTGAGCCCGGCACGATCCGCGGCGACCTCGCCGTCGAGCTGGGCCGCAACCTGATCCACGGCTCGGACGGGCCGGATTCAGCGGCGCGCGAGATCGCGCTCTTCTTCGACGAGTCGCAGCTGTTCGACTACGAGCGCGACATCGACCGCTGGATCTTCGAAGACGCTTCCTGACCGAAGCGCTCGGGCAGCCCTACTGGATGCGCACGACGGGGACAGCGTTCGCCCAGAGGCTCTCAAGATCGTAGAAGGAGCGCTCCTCCGTCCCGAAGATGTGCACGATGACGTCGCCGTAATCGAGCAGGACCCAGCCGGTCTTCGACGTGCCCTCGCGGCCCCGAGGTTGGACCTTCTCGGCCTTGCGCAGTTCTTCGTCGATCGTCTCCAGGATGGCGTCGATCTGGCGGTCGGAGCCGGCGCTGGCGATGACAAAATAATCGGCGAAAGACGATACCTTGCTGATATCCAGCAGCAGGATGTCTTCCGCCTGTTTTTCGGAGAGAATGTCCGTTATTCGGTGTGCCAGTTGTTCCGCTTGCAGATGCGCTCCTGAGAGTTGATTTCTACCCAACTGAGGGTGAGTAAGTATAACATGGGAACGACCATGCCCAAGAAGCGCGCAGTCATCGCAATGTCCGGAGGCGTCGACTCCTCCGTGGCCGCCGGCCTCCTAGTCGAACAGGGGTACGAGGTGATCGGTATCACCATGCGCCTGTGGACCGAAGAAGACCCCGATGCTGCCCGCCACCACAAGCGCTGTTGCTCCGTTGAAGACACCGCCGATGCTCGCGCCGCCGCCGATGTGCTGGGTGTGCGTCACTACGTGCTCAACCTGGAGCGCGAGTTCCAGGCGAACGTCGTCGATCACTTCGTGGCGGAGTACAGCCGAGGCCGCACGCCCAACCCTTGTCTCAGCTGCAACGACCGCGTGAAGTTTCGGCCGCTGCTGGAGCACGCCATCGCCCTCGAGGCCGACTACCTGGCGACCGGCCACTACGTGCGCGTCCGCCATGGCCAGGAGGCCGAGTTGCTGCGGGCCGTCGATCCGGACAAGGATCAATCGTACGTCCTCTACACGCTGGGTCAGGCGGAGCTTTCGCGCACGCTCTTCCCGGTCGGCGAATACCCGAAGGCGGAGATTCGCAACCTGGCGCAGGAGTGGTCGCTGCCAAACGCCGACAAGCCGGACTCCGTGGACATCTGCTTTATCCCCAGCGGCGACTATCGTGCGTTCGTCCGCGATCGCGTGTCCGTGACGGCCGGAGACATCGTCGATCTGGACGGTGAGGCCGTCGGCCGGCACGAAGGAATCATCGACTACACGGTCGGCCAGCGGCGCGGTCTGCCCGCGCGGGGCGGTGAAGAGCCGCTCTTCGTCGTTAACGTCGACGCGGACGAGAACCGTGTCGTCGTCGGCCCGCAAAGCGAGCTGATGGCGACGGACCTGATCGCCGATGAGCTGACGTGGGTTAGCGGCGAGCCGCCCGCCCCGGGCGCCGACGTTCAGGCACGCATCCGTTACCGCGCCGTTCCCGCGGCGGCCACGGTCGAGGTGACCGACGGGACAGCCAGGGTGCGGTTCGAGAAGCCGCAGCGGGCGGTCACGCCGGGACAAGCCGTTGTGCTCTACGACGGCGAGCGGGTCCTCGGCGGCGGCACGATCGTCGAGCGCCTGTAGGACGCCGCGGGCCATTACGGAAACTGTTTGGTATAATCACCGCCGTCCACCGACTGTCGCCCCAGGACTATACGCCGGAAGAGGAGGCCCTGACCCGTGGAGCTAGGCTACATCGACACCCCCGAGGAATGGCGCGACCTGTTCATCATGATGTTCATGGTCGCGGGCACGGTCCTCTTTCTGCTCGGCATCATCCTCACGCTGGTTAGCGGCTTTCTTGGCGTGAACATACTGAACCGCGTACGCGGCATCCTGAAGCACAACGTGCAGCCGGCGGCCCAGAATGTGAAGGAGACGACCGAGAACGTGAAGAGCACCGTCGCGTTCGTATCCGACAACGCGGTCAAGCCAGTCGTCAAGGTATATGGCGTCGCCGCCGGAGCCAGGCGCTTCGTTAGCGTCGCATCGAAGGTTGC
>JADFKG010000067.1 GCA_022565075.1 Chloroflexota bacterium
CTCGTAGCCAGTCTCGATGTCGCGCGTCCCAACCAGCCACGACACGCAGAGCTTGGAGTCAGCATCGATGGCTGTCCACGTCCAGACGTTGCCGTAGCCAAACTGTCCCTGCTTGTCTAGCGGGACGTTCCGGCGCTTGGCGTAGCAGAACGACCAGATTTCGTCACACTGAATCCGGCGCGACGGGACGTTGACGACGTGCTCAGCGTGGTACTTGGCGCAGGCTTCGCCCACGTCCACGAGTAGCTTGGTGATCGTGTTCTTGGCTACGCCAGTCATACGGACGGTGGAGCGTATCGAGTTGCCTTCGACCAACGCCCGCAGGACTAGGGTGCGCTTCTCTGTGCTCAACTTGTTCATAGTTACCATGATGCTTGACCGCTCATGCATTGTCAATAGGATATTGGGGAATAATCACCTGATATTTGGGAATATGGTACACATTTCTTGACAAAGTTGCAACCAAGTTGGACAATGACGGTGCGGAGGTTTGTGAATGGCTCGTAGCGAGCGATTGAATCGCTTTATCATCAATAGCGTCGAAGCACACCCCAAAGACGTTGTTCGCCTTGCGGCAGCGGCTTTCGGGGTATCTCGGCAGACTGTGATCAACCACATCGATCGTCTAGAGCGAGAAGGTGTCGTAGAGGCGCACGGGCGGACAAGAGCCCGACGATATGGCCTTAAGACGAACACGTGGGCTAAGACCTCAGATGTCGTAGCGCCGTTTGAGGAAGACCGCGTCTGGCGTGAGCAAATCTTGCCATACATTCGTGACCTGCCTGAGAACGTCCTCGGTATCTGTAACTACGGTTGCACCGAGATGCTTAATAATGTGGCGGAGCACTCCGAGTCGCCAGAGGTGATGGTGCGGATAGACAGGACAGCTCTCAGGACTCAAATTAGCATCGGTGACGTAGGTATTGGTATCTTCAACAAGTTGCAGCAAGCGTGTGGACTCGACGACCCGCGCCAGGCCCTTCTGGAACTCTCCAAGGGCAAGCTAACGTCCGACCCGGAGCACCACACAGGAGAAGGCATCTTCTTTACGTCACGAATGTTCGATGAGTTCATGATTATTTCTGGAACATCCCTCTTTCACAGGACAAACCAGGATGATGACCAGTGGCTAGTAGACTTGCGGGAGAATCCCAAAGTCGATGGGACCATAATGATCATGATCATACGCAACGAGTCAGTCGCGACGGCGCAAGAAACCTTCGATAAATTCGCGTCCCCTGATGATGACTACGGCTTCTCCAAGACGCATATACCAATCCAATTGGCGCTCTACGAGGGCGAACAGATGGTGTCACGCTCGCAGGCTAAGCGAATATTGGCCAGGGCAGAGCGCTTTAAGGAAGTGATCCTTGACTTCACTGGCGTCAAGGAGATCGGGCAGGGTTTCGCAGACGAAGTCTTCCGCGTGTTTGCCAAAGAACATCCGGACGTAAACATCGTCCCCATGTTCACGACTCCGGAGATCGAGAAGACGATTAGCCGTGCGAGATGGGGCGAGACTGTCCCCAACGAGCCTCAGCAGCTTTCTTTGCTATCTCCCGCCGACGCTCCGGACTCAGCTTCCTAGCCCGCGCCTTCCCGCCCTTGAGCCCGCCCCTGCGGCCTAGCTCCACAGCCAGCGGGTCTTTGCCGTCGTCGGTCTTCTGGCCCGTCGCCTCTGCTACAATGTCCGCTGCCAGAGCGTTCGCATCGGTGGGGCGCTTCTTCTTGCTTGAGCGTTCAGGCATCTCACCCGCATCTTACCACGCCCCTGCTATACTCTCGCCACCCATGAACGCAGCGCAGTACGTGATAGCCCTCTTCCTTCAATCCTCGTCGTCGGGGGGCGACATCAGAGCGGCAGCGGTGGTTGGGATCGTGTGGGCTGCTATCTTCGTTGTTTTCCCGCTCGCATCTCACCATATGCCGGATGGAGGAGGTCGGCATGGCGTAGAGGCACGCCTAAAGTTTTTCGCATTGTGGGGTACCGTCACTGTGTTGGCCGCTGTAGGAGTGATCCGGATATTCGTCTTCTAGTGGATTCAGACTGACCCACTACCTCCCGTTCTTGACTTTTGACTTGGCGCTCACTAGAATATTTAACTGGATGACTGTCGAATCCCCCCGGATTTCATTCCCTGTATCTGTTTGCCTTTGACCTTAGCCCCTGCCGCCTGTTCTGCCCTTCGCTTTTAGCCTCTCGGGAGGAGAGTTCTGCATGGTTGCCGCACGCGATGTCGTATCCGAGAAGTTCAGCGTCCCTAAACTGACCAAGTCGTACTCACGCATACCAGACGTTCACCCCCTACCGGACCTCATCGAGATACAGCTCGACTCCTACAAGAAGTTCAAGACGGAGGCCCTGCGCGAGCTATTCGATGAGATCTCGCCGATCCAGGACTTCACCGGCAACCGTCTAGAGCTTCGCTTTACCGACTACAGCTTCGGCGAACCGAAGTACACGCAGGACGAGTGCCGGGAGCGCGATGTCACATACTCGGCCCCTCTGCGCGTCAACGTCGAGCTCCTCGTCAAGGAGACGGGCGAGATCAAGGAGCAAGAGATCTTCATGGGTGACTTCCCGCTGATGGCGGAGAGGGGCACCTTCATCATCAACGGAGCGGAGCGCGTCGTCGTCTCGCAACTCGTGCGCTCGCCCGGCGTCTACCTGACTCTGGAGCGCGATGCCACCAGCGGGCGCTCCCTCTGCTACGCCAAGCTGATCCCGAACCGCGGCGCCTGGCTGGAGTTCGAGACCTCCAACAAGGACGTCATCTCCGTCAAGGTCGACCGCAAGCGCAAGATTCCCATCACCACGCTCCTGCGCGCCATCGATGAGCCCGGCCTCCTCCCCAAGCACGGGAGCACGAAGGAGATCCGCGTCATCGAAAAAGAGATCGAGTCCGCCAAGACCGAGCGCGCGGCCGACAAGCTGCGCGCCAAGATCCTGACGATGCTGGGCACGGACGACCGCATCCTCGCACTGTTCGACGGGATCGACACCGGCGAGCAACACCAGTTCATCCAATCCACGCTTGACCGCGACACCGGCGCCCAGAACAAGGAAGAGGCGCTGCTGGAGTTCTACCGGCGCCTGCGACCCGGCGACCCGCCGACGATCGACAACGCCAAGGGGCTCATCACCTCGCTCTTCTTCAACCCGCGACGCTACGATCTGGGCAGGGTCGGCCGCTACAAGGTCAACAAGCGCCTGCGCCGCGACGCCACCACGGAACGCGTCCTCTCGCCCGGAGACCTCCTCGCCATCGTGCAGGAGATCGTCCGCCTCAACAACGGCCAGGGCAAGCCCGACGACATCGACCACCTGGGCAACCGCCGCGTCCGCACCGTCGGTGAGCTGATCCAGAACCAGTTTCGCATCGGCCTCCTGCGCATGGAGCGGGTCATCCGCGAGCGCATGACGATCACGGATCCGGCGGAGACGGCCCCCAGCCAGTTGATCAACATCCGGCCGGTCGTCGCCGCCATCAAGGAGTTCTTCGGCGGTTCACAGCTCTCGCAGTTCATGGACCAGACGAACCCACTCGCTGAGCTGACGCACAAGCGACGCCTCTCCGCGCTCGGGCCCGGCGGCCTCTCACGGGACCGCGCCGGCTTCGACGTGCGCGACGTCCACTTCAGTCACTACGGGCGCATCTGTCCGATCGAGACTCCGGAGGGCCCGAACATCGGCCTCATCGCCAACCTGGCCACCTATGGCCGCGTCAACGAGTACGGGTTCATCGAGACGCCATACCGCAAGGTCTACCGAGAACTTCCCGCGAAGTCTTCGTTGCTCATCGACCGCATCCTGAGCGAAAACGTCACCGACGCCAAGGGCAAAGTGATCGCGAAGAAGGGCACATCGATCGATGCCCAGTTGGCCAAGCGGCTGGCCTCGCGATCTGAGCCCGTACCGATCATCCCCTTCGTTTCGAAGAAGGTTGAGTATCTCTCCGCCGACGAAGAAGAGAACTTCGTCGTCGCCCAGGCGAACTCACCGCTTGATGAGTACGGCCACTTCCTGACCGATCACGTCGAGGCGCGAACCGATACGTTCACCACCTCAAGCCCCGATCACGTCGACTACATGGACCTCTCACCGAAACAGATCGTCTCCGTGGCCGCGTCGTTGATCCCGTTCCTTGAGCACGATGACGCCAATCGCGCACTGATGGGCGCCAACATGCAGAGGCAGGCGGTTCCCACGTTGCGGCCCGAGATCCCGTTGGTCGGGACGGGCATGGAGAGGCAAACGGCGATCGACTCTGGCCAGGTGATCATCGCAGAAGCCGCGGGCGACGTCCTCAGCGTGACCGGCGACATGATCATCGTGAAATACGCCAAGGAAAGGAAAGAGTACCCGCTCACGAAGTTCGTGCGCTCCAACCAGGGCACCTGCATCAACCACCGCGCGATCGTCAAGCGGGGCGACAAGGTGAAGGCTGGCCAGACGCTGGCCGACAGCTCTTCCACGGATTCAGGCGAACTCGCCCTGGGCCAGACGCTGCTCTGCGCCTTCATGAGCTGGGACGGCTATAACTTCGAGGACGCGATCATCATCTCGGAGAAAGTGTCGCAGGACGACAAGTTCACCTCCATCCACATCGAAAAGCACGAGTCAGAGGCCCGCGACACCAAGCTGGGGCCGGAGGAGATCACCCGCGACATCCCCAACGTCGGCGAGGAGAGCCTCCTCGACCTCGACGAATACGGCATCGTCCGCGTCGGCGCCGAAGTGCAGTCCGGCGACATCCTCGTCGGCAAGATCACGCCCAAGGGCGAGACCGAGCTGACGGCGGAAGAGAAGCTGCTGCGCGCGATCTTCGGCGAGAAGGCGCGCGAAGTGAAGGACACCTCGCTGCGCGTCCCGCACGGCGAACGCGGCAAGGTCATCGAGACGCGCTTCTTCGCCCGCCCGGACGACGACGGCAACCGGCCGGATCACGGCCAGCCGGGCCACCACTGCCGCTGGCCGCACTACGCCAAAATCACCGACGAACTGGCCCCCGGCGTGCAGGCGATGGTGCGAATCTCCATCGCGCAGCGGCGCAAGATCGCCGAAGGCGACAAGATGGCCGGGCGTCACGGCAACAAGGGCGTAATCGCCCGCATCTTGCCCGTCGAGGACATGCCCCACCTGCCCGACGGCACGCCCGTGGACATCGTCCTCAACCCGATCGGTGTGCCGAGCCGCATGAACCTCGGACAGGTGCTGGAGACGCACCTGGGCTGGGCCGCCCGCCGCATGGGCTTCCGCGCCATCTCGCCCGTGTTTGACGGCGGCACTCCGATTACGATCGAAGACTCGCTCTGCCGCCTCTGGATGTGCGAGCAGGCCGGCGCGCTCATCTCCGACGATCGTGGCTCGGCGAACGGCTCCGGCAACGGCCGCGTCGCCAACGAAATCGGCGAGAACGTTGACGCCGAAAAGGTCCGGAAGTGGCTCAGAGACAAGAAGCAGGATCCAGACGTCGTGTTCGACGACGGGATAGAGGGAGAGGCGCGCCGCGTCGGCCTGGAACTCTGGTTGGAGCAACAAGGATCGCGCAGCGCGCGCGGCAAGACGTACGATCAGCTGGACGCCATGGCGCAGAAACTACTTCTGAAGAAGGGCCTGACGCCGCCGACCTACGGCAAGCAGCACCTGCTCGACGGGCGGACAGGCGAACAGTTCGAGCTGCCGATCACCGTTGGCTACATCTACATGCTCAAGCTGGTGCACCTCGTGGAGGACAAGATCCACGCCCGCTCCACCGGCCCCTACTCGCTCATCACGCAGCAGCCGCTGGGTGGTAAGGCGCAGTTCGGCGGCCAGCGCTTCGGCGAAATGGAGGTCTGGGCGCTGGAAGCCTACGGAGCGGCGAACATCCTCCAGGAGCTGCTCACCGTAAAATCCGACGACGTCATCGGGCGTGTGAAGACCTACGAGGCTATCGTCAAGGGCGAGGACATCCAGGAGCCGGGCGTTCCTGAATCGTTCAAGGTGCTCGTCAAGGAGCTGCAAAGCCTCGGCCTGTCCGTCGAAGTACTGAACCAGGAACAGAGAGTGACGTTGGCGGACACGTCGACGGCGGAGCTGCCGGACCTCGGCATCGACCTCAGCGGATTCGAAAAAGGGGAGGACATAGTTGGCTCTAGAAGTTAACGACTTTAACGCGATCCGAATATCCCTGGCTTCTCCGGAGCAGATTCGCTCGTGGTCTTACGGAGAGGTCACTAAGCCCGAGACGATCAACTACCGCACGCTCAAGCCGGAAAAGGACGGCCTCTTCTGCGAGAAGATCTTCGGGCCGACCAAGGACTTCGAGTGCTACTGCGGCAAGTACAAGCGCGTGCGCTACAAGGGCATCGTCTGCGACAAGTGCGGCGTCGAAGTGACGCGCGCGAAGGTGCGCCGTGAGCGCATGGGGCACATCGAGCTGGCGTCGCCCGTCGCGCACATCTGGTTCGTGAAGGGCACGCCCAGCCGCATCGGCCTCCTGCTGGACGTCTCGCCGCGCGCGCTGGAACGCGTACTCTACTTCGCTCAGTTCATCGTCACCGAGGTAGACGAGGACGTGCGCAAGGCCGCGCTCGAGCAGCTGCAGAAGGAGATGGACGACGCCGTCGCCGCCAGCGAGGCCTCGAACTCAGAGCGCATAGCCGAGATCGAGAAGGCCACCCAGGAAGCGATCGACATTGTCGAGGGCGAGCGCAAGCCCCGCCTGAAGGCGGCGGTCGACTCCGTTAAGGAAGAGATCAAGGCGCTCAAGGAGAAGCAGGAAGAAGCGCTCAAGCGCATCGAGGAGATCGGCCCGAAGAAGGTGCCGCGCAAGACGGGCCTCGACGACGACTTCATCCTCGCCAAGCGCGGCGAACTGCTTCCCAAGAAAGCCGCTGAGAAGATCAAGAAGGAAGTCGAGAAGCGGATCAAGGCGCTTGAGGTCAGCCGCCCCAAGCGCAAGCAACAGGCCGAGGCCGCACTGGCAGCCGACATCGAAAAGGCGCGGGAAGCCGCGCTGGTCGAGATGGAGCCGCTGCGCCGACAGGTCAACGAGGAGCGAGACGCCGTGCGCGCCGAGTTCCTGGAGCGCATCGAGGCGATCGAGGACCTCAAGGACCCGATCCGAGACGACGAATGCACAATCCTCCCCGAGGCAAGCCTGCGTGAGATGCAGGACGCCTACCCGGGCCTGATCAAGGCCGGAATGGGCGCTGAGGCCGTGGTCGAAATCCTCGAGCGCGTCGACCTCGACCCGCTGGCGCTTCAGCTCCGCGTCGAGATCCAGGAGTTCAGCGGTCAGCGCCGCAAGAAGGCCACGAAGCGGCTGCGTGTCGTCGAAGCGCTGCGTAAAAGCGGGAACAAGCCCGGCTGGATGGTCGTGGCCGTGCTGCCCGTCCTGCCGCCGGATCTGCGCCCGATGGTGCAGCTGGACGGCGGCCGCTTCGCCACCAGCGACCTCAACGACCTCTACCGCCGCGTCATCAACCGCAACAACCGCCTCAAGAGGCTGCTGGAGCTGGGCGCGCCGGAGATCATCATCCGCAACGAGAAGCGCATGCTCCAGGAAGCGGTAGACAGCCTGATCGACAACGGCCGCCGCGGCCGCGCCGTCTCCACCGCCGGCAACCACAAGCTGAAGAGCCTCTCAGACATGCTCAAGGGCAAGCAGGGGCGCTTCCGCCAGAACCTGCTGGGCAAGCGCGTCGACTACTCAGGCCGCTCGGTCATCATCGTCGGCCCCAAGCTCAAGCTCCACCAGTGCGGCCTGCCCAAGAAGATGGCGCTGGAGCTGTTCAAGCCGTTCGTCATGCACGGCCTCGTCGCGCGCGGCCTGGCGCACAACATCAAGTCGGCCAAGCGCTTCGTGGAACGCGCACGGCCCGAGGTCTGGGACATTCTGGACGAGGTGATCAAGAGGCGCCCGGTGCTGCTCAACCGCGCACCGACGCTGCACCGCCTCGGCATCCAGGCGTTCGAGCCCATCCTCATCGACGGCAGCGCGATCCAGATTCACCCGCTGGTCTGCACCGCTTTCAACGCCGACTTCGACGGTGACCAGATGGCCGTGCACGTCCCCCTTTCGCGCGCATCTGTAGCCGAAGCGCGGCAGATCATGCTCTCCAGCAAGAACCTGCTCTACCCCTCCAACGGCGAGCCAGTCGTCGCACCGACCCTGGACATCGTCCTCGGTTGCTACTACATGACCGAGGAGAAGGCCGGGACCCGCGGCGCCTTCAAGGAAGGATCACCGCCGAGCGGGATCTACAGCTCGTTTGACGAGGCGCGAATGGCCTACGCCACAGACAACCTTGACCTGCGAGCCCCCATCCGTGCGCGTGACGCAAAGACAGGCGGTAAGCTGATCGAGACGACGGTCGGCCGCATCATCTTTAACGAAGTCGTGCCTGAGGGAATCGCCTTCCGCAACGAGAAGATGGACCGCAAGGCGATCAAGGAACTCGTAGCCGAATGCACCAAGGCCTACGACAGTGAGGTCGTCGCCGAAATGGTCGACCGCCTCAAGGACGTTGGCTTCGAGTACGCCACGAAGTCCGGCATCTCGATCGCGATGAACGACCTGCGCCTGCCCCCGGAGAAGGCACAGCTCCTCGCCGACGCCGACACCAGAATCGCCGAGATCGACGATCAGTTCAACCAGGGCCTGATCACCGAAGACGAGCGCTACGATCAGGCGATCGCCATCTGGCGCAAGACGACAGAGGACGTCCAGAGCGCCATCCAGAACCGTCTTGAGGAGTACGGCGGGGTCTACACCATGGCCGTCTCGGGCGCCAAGGGTAACATCAGCCAGATCTCCCAGATGGCCGGCATGCGCGGCCTTATGAGCGATCCGTCCGGCCGCATCATCGACCTGCCGATCCGCTCATCCTTCCGCGAGGGCCTGACCGTCCTGGAGTACTTCATCTCAACGCACGGCGCGCGCAAGGGGCTGGCCGACACGGCCCTGCGCACCGCCGACAGCGGCTACCTGACGCGGCGCCTCATCGACGTCGCTCAGGACGTCATCATCACGGAAGATGAGTGCGGCACGACCACCGGCATCTGGGTCGGTCAGCCGCTGGAGAAGGGTCTCTTCGAGTCGCTGAGCGAGCGCCTCGTTGGCCGTCACGCCGCGATGGACATCGCCGACCCGAAGAGCGGCGAAATCCTCGTCGACAGAAACGGCGAGATCACCCAGGAGCTGGCGGACAAGCTCATCGACGCCGGCCTGGACAAGGTCTACGTACGCTCGGCGCTGACCTGTCAGACGAAGCGCGGCCTCTGCGCCCTCTGCTACGGCCGTGACCTTTCCAAGGGCCGCCAGGTGAGCGACGGAGCAGCGGTCGGCATCATCGCCGCTCAGAGCATCGGCGAGCCGGGCACCCAGCTGACGATGCGCACGTTCCACACCGGTGGTGTTGCGGAAGTCTTCGGGCGCGTGGACATCACGTCCGGCCTGCCTCGCGTCGAGGAGCTGTTCGAGGCGCGCGTCCCCAAGGGCTCGGCCACGATCGCCGAGATCGACGGCAAGGCCGAGCTGATCCGCGATGGGGAGCGCCGCACCCTGCTGATCACCAACAGTGAGATGTACCGCGACGAATACACCGTGCCGAAGGGCGCCAAGGTCGTCGTCAAGACCGGCGACAAGGTAGAGCAGGGCGACATCCTGGCCGCCCCCAAGGCCACCAGGAAGAAGGCCGCAGACAAGAAGACCACGGCCAAGAAGACGAAAAAGGCTGAAGAGAAAGAGAAGGCCGTCGTCGCCGCGGAGGAGGGCCTTATCGCTCGCACCTCGGGCCAAGTGGTCGTCGAGCGCGGCGGGCGTCTCGCCATCATCTTCGAGGAAGAGGAGTCCCGCGATTACGTCATCCCGGCGGCCTCTCACCTGCACGTCCACGATGGGGACCTCGTGCACGCCGGACAGCCGCTGACGGATGGTCCGCTTAACCCGCAGGACATCCTCGGCATTCAGGGCCCGGAGGCCGTGCAGATGTACCTCGTCGAAGAGGTGCAGAAGGTCTACCGCGCCCAGGGCGTGACGATCAACGACAAGCACATCGAGGTCATCGTCCGCCAGATGCTGCGCCGCGTCCGCATCGACTCGCCCGGCGACACGGCGCTCCTGCCCGGGGAACTGGTCGACCGCTTCCGCTACGAGGAGACGAACGCCAAGGTGCTGGCCGAAGGCGGCGAGCCCGCCACCGCGCAGCCCGTACTCCTGGGCGTCACGAAAGCCTCGCTCAATACCGAGAGCTTCCTGGCCGCCGCCTCCTTCCAGGAGACGACGCGCGTCCTCACCGAAGCGGCGATCAACGGTCAGGTGGACAAGCTCCTGGGCCTCAAGGAGAACGTCATCATCGGTAAGCTCATCCCGGCGCGGACGGAGGTCCACATCGAGATGCCGCCCGTGACCATGCTCGAACTGCCGGCAGCCCTCATGACTCAGATCGAAGCGCCGGACGCCAAGGCAGGCGCTGCTAACGGTGGCCTCGCCGCGAAGCTCAAGGCGCTGAGCGGCAACGACGCCAAAGGTGACGAGACCGTTGCGGACGAGGAACCGGTCGCCGCGACTGCTGACGAGGCCAAGGAATAGCGAACCACGGCTCAGTGAACTAACCGAGAAGCCCGGCCGTAGAGGCCGGGCTTCTTAGCGCCTGCCGCCTGCCACTGGCGGGTCTATAATGTCCTCAGGGCCGGACCGAATGGCAAA
>JADFKG010000068.1 GCA_022565075.1 Chloroflexota bacterium
CCCAGCAGCGACTGGCAGACAAGCGCGGTGCGCGATCCCATCGCCGAGGCTTCGATAGCGGCCCGCAGCCCGGCGCCGCCCGCGCCGATGACGACTACGTCGTATTCGTGCGTCTCGATTTCAGCCACCGCTCAGAATCCGCCCCAGGTGTTCGGGTCCGTTATGTGGCCGTTGGCGACGAGGCGAATGTAGATGTCAGTGAAGACGATCCAGATCAGGCTCGCCCAGGCCCAGGTGCGGTGAGATTCGTTCCAGGCCGACACGCGGTCCCAGATGCGCTTGCGCGTCCGGGTGACCAGGCTGCAGCTGAAGCAGTCGAGGCCGCCGCCGACCAGATGACGGAAAGAGTGGCAGCTGAACGAGTACATCATCAGCAGCGTCGCGTTGATCACCAGAACGATGGAGCCAAGACCGATGCCCCAGCCGGTCTCCACCGCCACTCCATCGATGATGCCCTCCGTGTTGTAGAAGCTGCGAACCGCCCCGATCCAGAGCA
Organism: Chloroflexota bacterium; assembly: GCA_022565075.1. Classification (GTDB taxonomy): domain Bacteria; phylum Chloroflexota; class Dehalococcoidia; order SM23-28-2; family RBG-16-64-32; genus CF-162. The sequence goes on from JADFKG010000068.1 coordinate 497, forward strand.
ACACCACGAAGACGAGCGCGGCGTACATGAAGAAGCGGTGCAGGTTCTGCATGACGAGCGGGAAGGTGGACTCGCCGCTGTACTTCGGCATAGCGTCGCCGACGGCGCAGGCCGGCGGGCTCAGCAGATACGAGCGGTAGTATGCCCGCCGGTAGTAGTAGCACGTCGCCCGGAAGCCCACAGGGACCCAGAGGATGAGCAACGCCGGAGAGAAGTACCAGGCGTCAAACGAGCCGGCCAGCTTGGGCTCGAACACGGGCGTCAGGTAGGGCCCGATCTCGTAGGCCCAGCCGTCGAGAAAGGCGCTGACGGTCAGATAGCCCAGGAAGACCGAGAGACCAATGGCGATCGCCGCCGGCTCGAACCACCAGGCATCGGTACGCAGAGTGCGCAGGAATCCGAGCTTGTGAGGGGGGCTGACCGTCCTGTCTAGTTGCGCCATCAGTTACGCTCCGCCCTATTAACTACTCTCACGATTACGACGCCATTCTATCAACGCTGCATATGAGCTTCAAACCGATGAGTGACCGGTTACGCGAGCAGCCGTCTTGCCGCAAGTAGTATGCCGGCCACGCTCTTCGCGTCCTTGATCTCGCCAGCTTCCACCAACCGCACGGCCTCTCCCAGCGTCACCCGCTGGACCACGATGTCTTCGTCCTCGTCAGCGTCCAGCGGCGCAGGTTCCAGCCCTTCGGCCAGGAAGATCGTCATCAGCTCGGTGAGGAACCCGGGCGAAGCGAAGAATTCGCCCAGCTGCGTCAGCTTCTCGGCCCGCAGTCCGGTCTCTTCGCGCAGCTCGCGTTGCGCGGCTGCGGCTTTATCTTCGCCCGGATCGACGATTCCGGCCGGTATCTCCAGCATCACCTCGCCGGTGGCCAGCCGGAACTGCCGGATGAGCACGACCGTTCCGTCCGCTTCCACGGGTACCATCGCCACCACCGGGTCGTGCTCGACGATCTCGCGGGTTGCCGTACGGCCGCTATCCAGCATCACGGTGTCGACCCGTAGCGCGCAGATGCTTCCCTCGAAGATGCGTTTACTCTCGATTACGCGCTCAGTGGCAGGTTCGCGACCTTCGCTCAACGCGGCGTCGCCGCAACGTCAAGGTCGAAGAGGTCGAGGCTGTCCGTCGTGCGCAGGACCCGCAACCAATCGAGCCGCTCAGACAGCAGTGCGTAGTAGTCCTTCGGCTCGGAGAAGCGGACGAAGCGCGCGCAGTGGGCGCTCCGGCAGATCGTCACGGTCTGCCTGGAGTCGAGGTCGTGGTCGATCTGGCCATCGACGCTGACGATCGCGTCCTTGTCGGCGCTCACCCTGAGATCGATCGTCGTGTCCGGCGGCATCACGATCGGCCGCGCCACCGCCATGTGCGTCGAGACCGGCGTGATGATCAGGTCGGCCGACTCCGGGTGCAGTATCGGCCCACCGGCAGATAGCGAGTAGGCTGTGCTGCCCGTCGCCGTCGAGACGATCACGGCGTCGCAGCGGTGGATCGCCAGGCGCGAGCCGTTCGCCGTCACCTCCACGTAGACCGGCCGGCTCACCGTCCTGCGGCCGACGACAACGTCGTTTAGCGCATGGTACGTCACGCCCCAGTCAGGCACCCTGGCCTGGAGCATCGTGCGCGACTCGACCCGGTAGTCGCCAGCGAGAAGGCGCGGCAGGTAATCGATCAGGTCAGCGGGCCGCACCTCCGCCAGGAAGCCCAGCCGGCCCATGTTCACACCGAGGATCGGAATCTCGTGCGGGATCACGGACCGCGCCGCGTGCAGGACGGTCCCGTCGCCGCCCAGGCAGATCAGCATTTCGGTGCCGGGAATATCAATTCCCAGGTCGCGGTGGTCCCAGTCCGAGAGAACCCAGACCTCCTCGACGCCGTTCGATCGCAGCGCTTCGCTCACGTCCTCGGCGAGCTTTCCCGCCGCCTCCGACTGCGAGTGCACGAAGATCCCGACCTTCTTCACTCGGCAGCGCCTCCGCCCGGCCGCAACCAGAAGAGAAACTCGCGGTTCCCTTCGGCGCCGAGGATCGGAGAAGCGGTCATGGAGAGCACCCGGAAGCCGCTATCGGTGCACCAGCGCACGAAGCGGCCGATGAGTGTCGCGTGCATCAGCGGCGCCTTGATTACGCCGCCGCGCGGCACCTCTTCCTTCGCCGCTTCGAACTGCGGCTTGAACAGCGCAACGATAGTGCCGGATCCCCGGTTCTTGGCCTCCCGGCTCAGCACCGCAGCCACCGCGGGCAGAACTTTCTGCAGCGAGATGAAGGCAACGTCGACGACGGCGAAGTCGACGCGCTCGGCCAGCGACAGATCGCGCGCATTTACGCCCTCCATGACGACGACCCGCGGGTCCTGCCGCAGCTTGTAGTCCAGCTGACCCCGGCCGACGTCGATCGCGTAGACGCGCGCTGCTCCGCGTTCCAGAAGGCAGTCCGTGAAGCCACCGGTCGACGAGCCGACGTCCGCCACCACGAGGCCGCCCACGTCGACGCCGAACGTCTCGAGCGCGTGGTCGAGTTTCTCGCCGCCGCGGCTGACGAATCGCCGGCCCTTTGCGACGTCAAGTGAGACGTCGTCAGAGACCATGACGCCCGCTTTCGGGGCCGGGCGCTCGTTTACGCGCACAACACCCGCCATCACGAGCGCCTGCGCCTTCTCGGGGCTCTCAGCGAGCCCACGGTCGACGAGGAGCGTATCCAGCCTGCGTTTCGCCATTGTGCGAAAAGGATAGCACGTGGTGAGGGCGATCAGGTGACAGGGACAGGCGACAGGGGTGCGTGTCTGAACGCTAGGCCGTCTCGCGGCCCTTCTTCTTCTTCGCGTCCCAGATCTCGAGCGCCTGACCCGCGCGGTTGAGCAAGAGCGGCCGGCGCAGGCCGCGGATGGCGTCGGCGTCGACGATGCACTTCTTGATCGCGTTGTGCGACGGTATCTCGTACATCACGTCCAGCAGGCACTCCTCGAGGACGGTGCGCAGGCCGCGGGCGCCGGTCTTGTGCTTAAGCGCTTCCTCGGCGATCGCCGCCAGCGCGTCATCCGTCAGCACCAGCTCCACCTTGTCCAGCGCGAAGAACTCCTGGAACTGCCGCGCCAGCGCGTTCTTCGGCTCCGTGAGAACGCGAACGAGGGCGTCCTGATCCAGCGTCTGCAGCGAGACGACGACCGGGATGCGCCCTACGAACTCCGGGATAAGGCCGTACTGCAGGAGGTCGTCATGCGTGACGTTCGCCATCAGCTCGTCGAAGGTCTTTACGGGGTCCAGTTCGGGAACGCCCGGCGTGAAGCCGAAGATGCGGCCCGAGCCGACGCGCTTGCCGATCACCTGGTCGAGGCCCTGGAAGGCGCCGCCGCAGATGAAGAGGATGTTCACGGTGTTGATCTGGATGAAGTCCTGGTGCGGGTGCTTGCGTCCGCCCTGTGGCGGCACGTTGGCGACGCAGCCCTCGATGATCTTGAGCAGCGCCTGCTGCACTCCCTCACCGGAGACGTCGCGTGTGATCGATGGGTTTTCGCCGGTCTTGCGGCTGATCTTGTCGATCTCGTCGATGTAGATGATGCCGCGTTCCGCCTTGGCGACATCAAAGTCTGCGGCCTGGATCAGCCGCAGGAGGATGTTCTCGACATCCTCACCAACGTAGCCAGCCTCGGTCAGCGCCGTAGCATCGGCGATCGTGAACGGCACGTCCAGCAGCCTGGCCAGGGTGCGAGCGAGCAACGTCTTGCCCGAGCCCGTCGGGCCGAGAAGCAGGATGTTGCTCTTCTCCAGCTCAACGTCACTTGCGGTCTGTGAGCCGATGCGCTTGTAGTGGTTGTACACGGCGACGGAGAGGACCTTCTTCGCCTGCTCCTGGCCGATGACGTACTCGCTCAGCTGTTCGTAGATCACCTTGGGCGTCGGGATGCGCTGCAGCGGCTCTTTGGTCTTGACAGAGCCGTTCGAGTCGTCTTCCTGGACGATCTCGCGGCACAGCTCGACGCACTCGTTGCAGATATAGACGGCGCCGGGCCCGGCGATCAGACGCCGCACCTGGTCCTGGTTCTTACCGCAGAAGGAACAGTCGTAGCTGACCTTGCTGCTGCTACTGCCACCGCCTTTGCCCTTGGCCGCCATCGTCTTCTAGGCCTTCGCTCCGTCGCTGTTCGTCCCGGCCTTGTCCTTCTTTTTATCGGGCTCCGCTGACTGCAGCACCTCGTCGATCAGGCCGTATTCCTTCGCGGATTTCGAGTCCATGAAGAAGTCGCGGTCGGTGTCGTGGATGATTTTGTCGATATCCTGGCCGGTGTGCTTGGCCAGGATATCGCGGATCAGCTGGTTCTGGCGCAGCACCTCTTTGGCGTGGATCTCGACGTCCGTCGCCTGGCCGCCGAGACCGTGGATGATCGCCTGGTGAATGTGAATCGTGCTGTTGGGCAGGGAGTAGCGTTTACCCTTCGCTCCCGCGCAGAGGATAACGGTGCCCATGCTGGAGCAGCTCCCGACGCAGATCGTCGCCACGTCACTCTTCATCAGCTGCATCGTGTCGTAGATCGCCAGCCCGGCGCTGACCACGCCACCGGGAGAGTTGATGTACATGTTGACATCCTTGTCCGGGTCATCGCGGTCGAGGTACAGGAGCTGGGCGACGATCAGGTTCGCGATCTGGTCGTCGATCGGCGTCCCCAGAAAGACGATGCGCTCCTTCAGGAGGAGCGAGAATATGTCGTACGCACGCTCGCCTCGCGCGCTCTGTTCGACGACGTATGGAATGATGTTTTGAATGTCGCGGCTCACGAGTCCTCCTCTTCGGTCTCAGTCTTCTTCGCCTTAGTGCTCTTCTTTGTAGACGCAGATTTGATCCTTGTTGTTTTCTTTGTGCCCGCCTTCGCCTTCGGCTTCTCAGCGCTGCCAGACTTCGAGCCGGCCCCGTCGCTCGCTATATCCACCAGCCGGTCCAGCGTGCGGCGCGTGAGCAAGGAGTTGCCCAACGAGGCGCGCGCCTCCTTCGAGTCGAAGAGACGGCGGTATCGCTCGGCCTGTTCTTCGTTCCCGCCGGTGGCCTGCTGAATGATGTTCTTGATCTCGGCGTCGATCTCTTCTTCACCGACTTCGATGCCCTCGGCGTCGGCCAGCTCGGCAAGAGCCAGAGAGCGGCGCACCCGCTCGGACGCCGCCGATCCAACCTCTTCCCGTATCTGCTCCGGTGTCTTCTTGACCAGCTCCAGGTAGCGCTTAACCTCGACGCCGCTGTTACGCGCCTGCTCGCGGATCAGACGCTCGACCTCACGGTCGACCATGACCGGCGGGAACTCGATCGTCCCCGCGGCGTCCACCAGGGTGCCGATCACCTTCTCGCGGTAGGCCTCTTCGGCCTGCGCTTCGAGGCGCTCCTTGATGTCGTTCCGCAGGCGGTCGCGCAGTTCGAGGAAAGTGGCGAAGCCTTCACCGACGCTCTGCGCGAACTCGTCGTCCAACTCCGGCAGCTTTTCGTCCTTGATCTCCTTGACCATGACGCTGACGTTCACCGTCTTCCCCGCCAGTTGGCCACCACCGTCCTCCGGCATCTCGAGGCCGACTTCAAGCGGTTCGCCTTTCTTCGCGCCGACGATCGCCTCGACGAGGCCCTCCAGCATGATCGTCTGGCCCTCACGCAGGTGCAGCTCTACGTCATCGTCTTTGTAGACCTCGCGCTTATCGACGACCATGCGCACTGAAGCGCGGATGATGTCACCAACGGCCACGGCGCGGTCGACCGGCTCGTGCACCGCATAGCGGCGCCGCAGTTCGTCAACAGACTGCTCGACGTCCTTCTCATCGACGTCGACCGGCTCAGGAGGGACCCGCAAAGCCTTGTAGTCGCCGAGTTCGATCGTCGGGCGCACCGGCACGGTCGCCTTGAAGGACAGCGGCTCGGAGCCCGTCATCTCGATCTGCGGCTGGTCGATGGCGTCGATCTCGTTCTCTTCGAGAGCCTGGTTGTAGGCCTCGGGCACAAGGAGGTCGATCGCCTCCTGGAGGAGCCTTTCGCGTCCGATGTGGCGTTCCAGCATGGCGCGGGGCGTCTTCCCCTTACGAAAGCCCGGAACATCGATACGTTTGACGAGCTTCCGATACGCCCGGTCCATCGAGCGCTCCATCTGCTTTCCGTCGACTTCGATTTCGATGAGGACCTGGCTCTCAGGCAGGCGTTGCGTCGAGACCTTCACGTTTTCGATTGTAGCATGGGGGTCAGGTACGAACGAGGCGCAACGACACACCGAAATCCACACCCTGGAGACGGCGCGGAAGGCCTCAGCACGCAGCGCAGCCAGCCTGGAGATTCAGCCCAACATCACCGCTGAAACCGAATTGCTTCCCCTGCGGGTTGAGGAGCCGGCCTTTGAGGATCTAATTGGCCTGCTCTGCTTCTTGGCCCTGCAGACCGACACCGTCGAACCGGATATCAGCCTGAAGCATGCCGAGCTTTCCGCCGTACAGATTGCTGAGATGGTGATGCAGAGCAACCCGGGAGTATACCTGCAGATTTCAATGACTATTGATACGGCCGCCCTGAAGGGGGACGTGACCGGCTTTCTTCAGCCTTACCGCATGAGCACTGGCCTAGAAGCCGATCTGGGGGTCAGCCGGCTTATGCCGATTTTGGCCAACCATAACGGCAACCTCGATCTTGTCCAGAATAACGGCGGCCTACAGCTTAATATGTATTTCCCGTATCCAGCATGACCAATCCCGCCGCTGACGATTTGAGCATCATTGTCATTGACGATGAGCCGGCCATCTGTCTGCTTCTTAAGGAAGCGTTGCAGCAGCAGGGCGCTGCGGTGGAAGTGGCCAATAACCGGTCTGAAGCGTTGCAGCTGGCCGCGAGCCGGCAGTTCCACCTAGCCTTCCTTGACATGGATCTGTCCGGCCATAGCGGCTTGGAAATGCTGCAGGAACTCAGGGCAAATAATCCCGGCCTGGTGGGTATCATTATGTCCGGCACAATGATCGATTCCTTTGCCAAACTGGTCGAATACCAAGTCGATGATTATCTGTCTAAACCGTTCAGCCTGGACCAGATAGCCTACCTGGTGGCCCGACATCGCTGGTCCAGCCAGGCCACTCCGATCGAAACCGAACCGCTTCCCGATCTGCTTGTTGAAGCAGCCCACCAGTTGAAATCCCCCTTGGCTGTGATCAAGGAGTTCACCCACCTGTTGCAAGAAGGAACCGGTGGCGATTTGACCGATAAGCAAGCGAATTATCTGGCGGCGATTAATGAAAATGTCGAGCTTGCCCTCCTGCAGGTCAGTCATCTGGAGCAGCTCAACGAACCGGACGGCGGGCAGGCCAAACTGTCCCCGGAAACCATTAACCTGTCGGACCTGCTGCAAACGGTGCTGGACAACTGGCAGCCCATCCTCGCCCGGCATCAGCTGCAGCTCGACCGTATCCGGGATAGCGCGGTCGAAACGGTACTGGCAGACCGCCAGGCCACTGAGCAGATACTCTACAATCTGCTGGATAATGCCCGCAAATATGCCCCTCCGGGCACTGCGGTGACCCTCAGCACCTTCCGCTACGATGACACAACGGTGTGTATTCAGGTAGCTGATGAAGGCCCTGGGATTCCGCGGAAGCACCGGGAAACCATTTTCGAGGCCTACCGCCGTCTGCCAAACCATCAGGCCGACCCCGGCCTCGGTTTGGGCCTGACTATCGCCTTGCGCCTGGCCCATCTGATGAAGGGCGAGCTGCTTGTCGTCGACGGCGCCAATGCCGGGGCCTGCTTTATACTGCGACTACCGGACGGCTCCCTCAATTGACAGCTCGGCACGCGCCCCACGACGGTTAATCTCATTGACTGGCCCGAAGGGGAAGCCTAACATTCCGCTGACTGACCGAAGGAGGATAGCAAGCATGTTTCTGGGACGAGTGGTCGGCACCGTCTGGGCGACCCGGAAAGACGAAAAACTGGACGGTCTGAAGTTTCAGATCGTTAAGAAAGTTGACGACCAAGAACTGACCACCATGGCATGGCGGGAACGGCTGGATGGCGACTACAGCCTATGGAAGAACGACGACTTCAGTGAGCCGGACGGCAAGGGCAGCATGATCTACGTTGTCGTACCCGTGAAGGGCCGGGCTGCTGCCAAGAAGCTCTACATTCAACAGCGAAAAGCCGATGACAGCCCAAAAGCCGACATCGTTCCCGCCTCCAAGCTGGAGGAGAAGCGAGCGGCTAGGACAAGGAGATCGACGAAGGCAGCGTAGCCATGCTCGTGGTTGCAGCCTGTTACAATGCTGTTCGCTATGACCCCACAAGAGCAGGCACCCGTACGCGCGCCAGAGTTCCCGCAGAATGTCAACTGGATTCAGGGTGGCCCTAAGACGATGGCTGAACTCAAAGGCCGTGTCGTCTTAATCGACTTTTGGGACTATACATGCGTGAACTGCATCAATACCCTGCCTTACGTGAAGGAGTGGCACAAACGGTACGCTGATGCGGGTCTGGTGATTATCGGCGTACATGCGCCGGAGTTCTCATTCGCCCATAACGGCGATCACGTGAGGGCCTCGGTCGCGGAGCATGGGCTGGAATATCCGATCGTGCAGGACAACGATTACGCGATCTGGCAGGCGTATGCAAACCGCTACTGGCCCGCCCACTACTTAATCAACCACGAAGGCTACCTGAAGTATTACCACTTCGGCGAGGGCGCCTATGCCGAGACGGAAGAGGCCATTCAGGCAGTGCTCAAAGAGGCGTTCCCAGAGGCGGTGCTGCCTCCGCTGATGGACCCGATACGGGATGTCGATGCTTCCGGCGCTGCCTGCTATCGCGTGACGCCGGAGTTGTATCTCGGCTATCAGCGTGGGCAAATCGGCAATGTGGCTGGGATCGTGCCGGACAAGCCGACGACCTACAAGGACATCGACAAGCACGCGGAAGGCTACTTCTTCCTGGAGGGCGACTGGCAGCTTACAGGGGAGAGCAGTGCTCGGCCGGTTGGTGCCGTCGGCGAGAGCAAGCTCCACGTGCGTTACATGGCGAAGGAAGTGAACCTCGTCATGATCCCGCCGTATGGGGGCGGTGAGGCGACGGTCGAACTGTTCCAAAATGGGACACCGCTGGCCACAGAGGATGCGGGCCCAGATGTTCAGGTGGCAGATGGCAAGGCGGTTGTCAAGGTCGAGAAGGCGGGCATGTACCGGCTAATCAACAATCGCGAACTGGACACCTATGACCTGACGCTCTCTACGACGAGCGACGGCCTCGCGATGTACGCCTTCACCTTCACAAGCTGCTTGGTGCCGGAGGCCTAGGACTGAGGTGGAAGAACTTCTGCGGCAAATTCTCGAGGAACTGCAGAATCAGGATTCAACACCCTGGTGGCTGGAAGTGCTCAGGATTATCGGCCCGCTTGTAGGTGGTGCTCTCGTCGCTGCAATAGGATTCTTTGCCGTACACCAGCAGAACGTAACCCAGCGCGAAAATATGAAGCTAACGACCGAGGCGGAGGCGGACCAGCAGCGGCGGGAGCGGCTGACCAAGTGGCGGGAAGCGCGATATGGCGAACTCATGGCCGCCTTTGGCGAGTTCTATAGTGCGCTTGGGAGGATGAATCTAGTTCTGGCGACAACCACGAATCAGGACACAAAGAAGGCTGCCATAAAATTCTTCGTAGAAGTGTTGGATAGTGGCCGTATCCTGCAAGCTGCCACTCAGGTGGCCGATAAAGAGGTCGCCGAGCTAGCCGAGTACCTAGCCGTGCAATACCAGGCAGCCAGTAAACAGCTCATAAAGGAGGGGGCCAAGATCACGGGCCTCAGCGAACTGGGTGGCCTCCAAGCCGCGTATCTGGCGATCCGAAAGGAGGTCGACGAATCAGCCGATAGCCGGTACCAACTGAATCGCCGGATTGAGCAACTAATCAGCGAAGGAGACTAAATCCTCCTACGCGTTCGTTATCCCATCCCACACTAGACCGTGGACAAATCGGATCATCGTGACGCAATTCCGCCGGTTCTCGAAGGTCGTAAGCTAACGTTCTGGTCGCCGCGTCGCGCTGGAGTGGGTAGCGGAAAAAGAGGTATCCTAGTCTGGAGGGTAGATGTCGGTTATGACTGAAGGACCTACCACTGGCGAGTCGCAGACTACAGCACCTGGTTCCGAAGAGTTTGCGGAGCT
>JADFKG010000069.1 GCA_022565075.1 Chloroflexota bacterium
TATCCCATGCGCTCGAGACTGGAAGCTCGCCGTGCGATCGCTCGTGGCTCATGATGTGTCCCTGATCCTGCTTGACGTCGATGACTCTGAAGACAGCCTGGCGTTCTTCAGAATTCTCAACGATGTCTGCGACGTACCGGTGATAGCCCGAGGTGAGATGGGCAACACCGAAAATGTCGTCGAATATCTTGAATCAGGCGCTGCCGACTTCGTTGGCCGGACTACTACTTTCCCCGTCCTTGCTGCGAAAATCCAGTCGCTCCTGCGCTCGACACGGTCAAACGGGAGCGTTCCCGCTCCGATCGAGGTAGGAGACGTCAAGATTGATGTCCAAAGCCGAACGGTAACGAAGGGCGCCAAGGAAATTTCGTTGACGCCTCTGGAGTATCGCCTTCTGAAAGAGCTGGCGGCGAACAAGGGTCGCCCGTGCGGAAGCAAGGATCTGCTGAAGAGTGTCTGGGGTGAAGATTTCACGGACTGTTCTCACTACCTGCGCCTTTACGTGGGTTACCTCAGGCAGAAGCTGGAAGACGATCCTCGCCGGCCGCGTATGCTCCTGACCAATTGGGGCTACGGGTACCGGCTGGTTGCGCCCAAGGAGCGAGCCCCGGCGCGCGGGTTGCTTCGCCTCGCCTCGTCGGGCTGATCTTAGAGAGTCCTGTGTCGGCTGGCGCTCGTTTCGGTGAATGCGGCTCGCGCCGATGGTTCGGACGTTTCGGCGCACGGCTGGCAGTCACAGGCGTTGCCGTTATCGCCGCAACCTTTGTCCTCAGCCTCGCCGCGTCTGCTCAGACGGAGCCACTGCAGATCACGGTCGTCTCCACTGAGGGATGGCCGACCGTTGAAGCCACGCTGACTGTCTTCGACCAGGACGGCCAACCGCTGACCGGCCTGGTGCAGGACGACTTCTCGGCCACTCTGGGGGGGCAACCCTTGCTGCCTACGTCGCTCAGGACCACAAGCGACCCCGGGCTGGGCGTTGCTGTAGTTCTAGCCTTCGATGTCAGCGGCAGTATGGCAGGAGTGCCGCTGGACCAGGCAAGGCTGGCTGGCCGCGCCCTGATCGAGCAGCTCGGAGGCGACGACCAGGCGGCCGTCGTGACGTTCGCATCCAGCGTTCAGATTGTCCAGCAGTTCACCGCCGACCGGGCGCTGCTCCTGGCGGCGATCGACGGCCTTGCGGCCGGTGGCAACACCGCCCTCTACGGTGGTGTTCAGCAGAGCGCCGAACTCATGTCGACGGCGCCCTACGATCGTAGCGCCATCGTGCTCCTTTCTGACGGGCAGGACTTTGGCGGGGTCAGCACGACTACTCGTCAGGCGAGCCTGGACCTTGCCCGCGATAGCGGCGCACTTCTTTTCGTTGTCGGGCTGGGTTCTCAGATAGACGAGGGCTACCTCAGCGAGCTGGCACAGGCTGGCAAGGGGCAATTCCTGCAGGCGCCTCTTCCTGGCGATCTGACAGAGGCCTATGTTTCTGCTGGCAACGTCCTTCGCCAGCAGTACGTGCTGACGCTGGATGCGTCGAGTCTCGAATTCGAGAATGAGAACGCGACGCTGGTCATTGAGGTGAACCTTGCGGGAACGCTCGTGGCCGCCAGCGCCGGGGTCACCATTCCGGCCGTCGCGATCCAGCCCGAGCCGCCGGCAGCGACGGCACCGCCGCCGGATGAACCGGTGGCCGAACCGGAGGTCGTTCCGCAATCTGAAGGCAGCAGCGTGTCCTGGGCTCTGATCTTCGCCGTGGGGGCGATCCTGGTCGTGGGTGGCGCCGGGGTGTTGGTGGTGCGGAGGCGCAGTCGTCCCATGATCGACGACCAGATGCTGGAGCGTTCTGAACGCCGGGCAGCAGAGGTGTCGTTCCCCGAGATCCCACGTGCGACTGACATGACTGACGCGCGGGCCTGGATTCAGGGGCCAGGCGACACGCGGGTGGCCGTCGGTGAAACGCCGGTCACGATCGGCTACACGGCCGACTGCACGCTTGTCTTGCCCGCCGGCGGCGGCGCGAGCGAGGGGCGGGTGCGCGTGTGGCTCCGCGACGGCCGCTACATGCTGCACAACCTCTCTCCGCGAGCGGGGTCGGTCAGCGTCGCCGGGCGTCCTGCGACGTGGGTTGTCCTTGACGACGGCGACGAGATCTCAATCGGCGGCGCGCAGCTAGTCTTCCGCTCCGACGACGGCTCGAACTGATTTTCTTACAATTTTCTTTGGTTCCTCTTATCTCTGGCAGCCAGCCGCCCGCCTAAAATGCAATTAAACGCACACCTCTGGGGGTGCCGTCCCAAGTTGGGAGGGGTGGACGCTGGTCGACACGTCTCGCTTGCAAAGAGAAAAGCTCTAATACGAAACGGGAGGAACTATCATGATCATTCAGGTTTACACTTGGCTTCTGGCTCACCGGCCTCACCTAAGCCGCGAAAGCGGTCAGGACCTCATCGAGTACGCGATGCTCGGTGGCCTGATCGCCCTCGCCATCATCGGCGCCGGGATCTTTTTCACGCCCGCCCTGGAAACTATGGCTGAAAACATCGGCTTCTGCATCGACTTCAAGAGCAGCACGCCCTGCCTCCCCTAGGCGAGGAAGGTATCTAAGAGAAGGTTGGGTGGCGGTAACAAAATGCCGCCCCCGACCTTCTCTCTAATGTAAACTGTGTAACACGAATGAGTACAAAGCGAGCAACGAGTCGTTCCAACCGTGCCGACCGCGTCGGCGACGGCTCTCGCGGCAGAGTCGGGCAGCGCCTTTTCGCTGCTGCGCCCTCTGAACGTGGCCAGGCGCTGATAGAGTTCGCTCTGCTCCTGCCGATTCTTCTCGTCTTCATGCTCACGGTGCTTGACTTCGGCCTCGCTCTCGACAACCGAGAGGTGATCCAGCACGCGGTCAGGGAAGGTGCGCGGCAGGCCGCTGTAGGCCTGGACGAAGCCGACGTCATTGATGTCGTTGTCAGCCAATCACAGGGAGTGCTGGAAGCGGACGACGTGACTATCTGCTACGTCGACGGACCGACTGGTGCTCCGGCCGGGTTCGCCGGTTCGGACGTTCGCGTGTCGGCAACTTTCCTGTACCGGTTTACTCTCGGTTCGGGTGAGTTACTGGCAGCGATCGGCATCGATCCGGACTCCCTCGCCATCGAGATGACGCCGAGCGGCGAAGCTCGTCTCGAGACATCCAATGCTGGAGCTACGGTGTGTTGACATGATTGGAACTGTCAGGCAGAGACGAGGAGAAGGCGGCCAGATGATCATCTTGATGGTTCTGATGATGACGGTGATGTTCATCGTCGGGGCTCTCGTGGTGGACGTCGGTCTCTGGCTCACCGAGCGCCGAGGCGCCCAGGCGGACGCCGACTTTGTGGCGCTCTCCGGGGCCTGGGAGCTGCTCGACCCGAGCGCGGGCGAGGCGGAAGTCACGGTCGCCGTAGAATCGGCTCTAGCCGCTAACGACGAACAGCTAAACGCCTCCCTAATTGGGGTGGAAGTGACTCTGGTAGGCGAACGTTGCGTCTCTGTCGACGTTCGGCACGACTCCAAGCCGCTCTTCGTCGGGATCTTCGGCATCGGAGCGCCGGACATCGGTGCTCACGCAACGGCGTGCGCAGGCGCGGCCAGCGCGCCAGGCAACCTTGTGCCTTTCCAGATCGACGACAACCCGGGGCCCTGCTTCGACGCAGACGAGAAGCCGATCTTCACCTCCATGTGCCCGATCGAGATGGGTGCTCAAGGGGGTAACCCTCGGGGCATGCTCGACCTCCAAGCACCGGACGATTTCTGCAGCTTCTCGCCCGGGGACGGGGACATCGAGGACCTCATCATCAACTCCGCTCCGGGCATCTGCCTCATCAACGACCCGGCAATCAACGACTGCGACCCCTCTAACAACGGTCCCTGGTACGACTGCGTCGCAATTCAGGACGGAAACCCCAAGAAGGTGATCGACGGAGTGGCGGCGAGGGTGGCTCTCGACGGCGGCTGCGACCTGGATTCTAATGGTTGGGATGACTTCGACGAGACGGTTGACCTGGTCTTCGGCAGCGGCGTTACGGGCATCTACGCGCCGCGCGATTGCGATCCCTCGACGCCTGGAACTCAGGCCAGTCCGCGGCTGGTAACGCTGATCGTACTGGAGGAGCCACCACCGACGAATTCCGGCCCAACCGGCTATCCGATCATCGCCTTCGCCGGTTTCTACATCGCCGGCTGTGCCAGCGAAACCGCGGTCGTCGTGGACGAAGATGACCTCGACCGCGACTGTATTCCGGGCAGCGTGCTTACGGGCCCGCCCGGAAAAGCGGTGGTCTGGGGGCGCTTCGTGAACATAATCGTCGCCGGGGTGCTGGCGGTATAGGTGATCCGACCGATCAGACGACGGCTTTTGCCATAGCGCTTGTTGAATAACGACCTGGAGGGTTAAAGATGGCTAGAACGCGACAATTGAAGCTGGCTAACACTAACGGCCTACTGCTGCTGCTGGCTGTTGTGGCCGGACTGGTGGCGGCCGTGATCGTCTTCATCGTGGTGAGCGAGAGCGGCGGCGATGGAGACTCGGCGACTACGGTCGCGGGAGGTACGGCGCCGGCGCTGGTGGCGACGCAGTCGATCAGTGCCGGGACAACGATCACCGAGGAGATGGTCAAGGTGGTTGATGTGCCTGAGAGCCTGCTGGTCAGCGGCGTGTACGCTGACGCCGACCTCGTCGTTGGTGAGGTCAGCACCGTGGCGATTGGCGCGAGCGAGCAGATCACGAGGTTGAAGATCGGGCTGCTGGTGCCAGGCCAGGGACTCTCCGGCGTCGTGGCGCCGGGTATGCGGGCGGTGTCCGTCCAGGTGGACGAAGTGACGGCCGTCGGCGGAAACCTGCTGCCGGGCGATCGTGTAGACATCTTGGTGACGACCCGCATCGAGAGGGCGCCAGGCCTCGCTGAGGACGAATACATCCTGCGGACGACGACGTTGCTGCAGGACGTTGAGGTGTTGTCTGTCGCCCAGGAGGCGCAGGAGCCGGCCGCCCAGGCGGCCGCTACTGAGGACGGCGAGGCGGGCTCGGCCAGCTACACGAGCGGCCAGCTGCCCGAAGAAATCACGGAACAGCCCAGAGCCAGAACGCTGACGCTCTCGCTGACGCTGGAGCAGGCGGTGATTCTGGTCACGGAGCAGGAATACGCCGAGAGGGTGTGGGCGGTGCTCCGTGCGTTTGGTGACGATTCGATCGCAGAAGTAGCACCATATGAAGTGACGATCATCGAGTAGGTGCTGTTGACTAAAAGAAGGGGCAGGTAAGAATGGCGCGACAACCGGAAGTCCTGGTTATTGACCAGGACCCCCAGGGCCGATTCGAGGTCAAGCAGCTCGTCAAGCAAGCGCAGCTCGGGTTCGCCGGTGAGGCGGGCTTTGGGACGGAGGCTGTGTCGCTGGCCAGTGAGGTGACGCCAGATGTCATCTTCTGCGGCATGAGTTCGTCGCCAGAGCGCTCGCTGCGGACGATTGAGGCGCTGCTGGACGTGCTGCCGGAGACGCCGATCATCGCCTATGCGAGGAAGGAGACAGTCGAAGGCGTCCGTCAGTCGATGCTGGCCGGTGCGCGAGACTTCCTCATCTTTCCGACAAGCGTGGAGCGGCTGATCGCGTCCATCCAGTCGGTCCTGGAGTCCGAGGAGCGCAAGCGCCTGCGTCTGTCTGGACAGTCCAAGGCGCTGGGTCCGAAGGGGCTTGTGGTCACCGTTTTTGGCGCCAAGGGGGGTGTCGGCAAGACCACAGTGGCGACGAACCTTGGCGTGGCCCTGGCGTCGACCCTTGGCCAGTCGGTTGTTCTGGTCGACGCGGACCACAGCTTCGGAGATGTTGCGGACATGCTTGAACTGTCCTCCGACCTCAGCATCGTCGAGTTAGTTCGTGACCTTGATACGCTGGAGCGCGGGAACGTTGATGATGCCCTGCTGAAGCACGAAAGTGGTCTTCGGGTGTTGCCTGCGCCGCGTGACGCTCTCAAGTGGCGTGGTGTCACGCCTGACAGCGTGCGGGCGATCGTCCATCTCCTGGCGAGCCGGTTCGATATCGTTCTGATCGATACCGCGGCCATGCTGAGTGAGTTGTCGCTCGCTGTGCTTGAGGAAGCCAGCGTTGTGCTCTGGGTGACCTCCACCGACTTTTCGAGCATCAACAACTCGCTGTCGGGATTTGAGTCTCTGCGGCAGATATCCTACCCGGACGACCGGATCAGGCTTGTCTTGAACGTCACTTCCTCAGAAGACGGTGTGCGGCCGGCGAAGATCGAAGAGGTGCTCAAGCGTGAGTTCTTCTGGACCGTGCCGTATGACAACCGCGTTCGGGTCGGCTCTCAGATCGGCAAGCCGGCGGTCCTCGCCTCGCCCGACAGTCCCGGTTCGAAGTCGCTCATGGAGCTTGCCAAGGCCGTGACGGGCAGCGGTTCGACGCCCGGAGGATCCACCGTTCAGAAGAAAGGGAGATCCTGGCCGTTCCGACGGAAGCAAGTCTCCTCATCGGCCCAAGTGGCAGAGGGAGGGTAGTCATGACTTCGAAGCCTGAAAACGTTGCCGAAGAGGGCTCCTGGGGGGGGGTGGCACAGCCGGGAGATGGGCAGCCCATCGACGATATGGCGCCGCTCTCCAAGGAGGACGAGGACACCGTGTCCCAGGTTCACAAGCGGCTCATTCAGGACATGGACCTGGCGGCTGTCGAGAATCTGGGTCCGGAGCGTGGCCGCGAAGCTGTGGAAGCCGGCGTGCGAAGCCTGGTCGCTGAGCTTGGGCCGCAGCTGTTTGGCGAGCGTAAGGAACTGATCATCCGGCGAGTCGTCGATGATGCCATCGGACTTGGCCCGCTCGAGCCTCTCGTCAACGACCCTACGATCTCCGAGATCATGGTCAACGCTCCCGATGAGATCTACTTCGAGCGCGACGGCATAATCTACCTTTCGGCGCTCCGTTTTCGGGACAAGGATCACATCATGCTGGCGATCGACCGGATCATCGCCCCGCTGGGGCGGCGCGTTGATGAGTCATCGCCGTACGTGGACGCCCGCCTGCCCGATGGCTCTCGCGTCAACATCGTGATTCCGCCCTTGCTGCCGCGGTCGCCAGCGATCACCATTCGCAAGTTCCGGCCGGACAGGTACCAGATGGAGGACCTCGTCGCGAACGGCACCCTTTCGCAAGACTTGAGCGACTTCCTGCGCGTCTGTGTCCAGCTTCGTCTCAACATAGTGGTCTCCGGCGGTACCGGCACGGGGAAGACGACGATTCTGAACGCTCTCTCAGCGTTCATCCCCGAGCGAGAACGGATTATCACTATTGAAGATCCGATCGAACTTAAGCTACAGCAGAAGCATGTGCTCTCGGCCGAGGCGCGCCCCCCAAACATTGAGGGCAAGAACGAGGTCACGCAGCGCGATCTACTGCGGAACTCCCTGCGCATGCGGCCGGACCGGATTATCGTCGGCGAGGTGCGCGGGCCCGAGGCCTTTGACATGCTTCAAGCGATGAACACGGGACACGAAGGCTCGCTGACCACGGTTCACGCCAACTCGCCCCGGGACGCTCTGGCCAGAATCGAAAACATGGTCTTGATGGCTGGTTTCGATCTGCCGGCGCGCGCAATCCGAGAGCAGATGGCTTCGGCCTTCCATCTAATCGTTCAGCTCTCCCGCTTTGCCGATGGCTCGCGACGAATCGTTGGTGTGAGCGAGGTGGTTTCGATGGAGGAGGGAACGGTCACGATGCAGGAGCTC
Source organism: Chloroflexota bacterium (assembly GCA_022565075.1). Lineage (GTDB taxonomy): Bacteria > Chloroflexota > Dehalococcoidia > SM23-28-2 > RBG-16-64-32 > CF-162. Next base: position 7,748 of record JADFKG010000069.1, read on the forward strand.
TTCGTCTTTGAGACGGACTCAGTCGGCGAGGACGGTAAGATCGTCGGAGAGATCACCAATACTGGCGTCATGCCGAACTTCGCTGACCGCTTCAAGAAGGCCGGCATTCCGATTGAAACCCTCATTCCGGACGTTGGGAGTTGGGCGTGATGGGGCTGGAACTTGTTGCCGCACTGCTCGTCTTCGTTGCCGTAACGGCGCTCGTGCTAGCGCTTGTTTCGGGGAATAGGGATCGGGCGGCGGAGAGCCGTCTCGACAGACTGTCGAAGCCGCGCGAAGAAAAATCCGTGGACAGCGTGCTCAAGCGTGACAGCGGCACCTTTCCCTTCCTGAGCCGCCTGGTCTCTGGCAGCTGGTCGGATCGTGCTGCGGCTGACCTTGCCCAGGCCGGGATGTCTCTCAAGGTCAGCGAGTTCTTGATGATCCGGTTGTTCAGCGCCGGCGGCTTCGCGCTACTAGTTGTCCTCTTTGCGCCCGGGGCGACACTGGGTCTTCTGCTGGCGATCGTCGCCGGGTTAGTGGGGTTCATGCTGCCGGCCTGGCTCGTTGCGATTCGACGCGCACGCAGGCAGAAGGAGCTGGACGATCAGCTCCCGGAGATGCTCGCTCTGATCTCGAACTCGCTGCGATCTGGCTTCGCTTTCACGCAGGCGATCGATCTGGCGGCGGACCAGCTGTCGCCGCCGATCAGCGAGGAGTTGAAGCTCGTGCAGCGCGACACGACGCTCGGAGCGTCCATGGACGATGCCTTGCAGTCTATGGCTGACCGCTCCGGAAGCTACGACTTTGATATGGTGGTTTCGTCAGTCCTTATCCAGCGCACGATCGGCGGGAATCTCTCTGAGATTCTCGATAGAGTCGCTGAAACGGTCAAGGAGCGCAAGCGCCTGGAGCGCGAAATCCGCTCCTTGACGGCGTCGCAGCGCTTTACTGGACTGGTGCTATCGATCTACCCGATCGTCCTCGGGCTCATCTTCTTCGCGCTGGCGCCCGACACGTGGAAGGTCCTCGTGACCGAGGAGGCCGGACGGCTGATGCTGGCGCTGGCTGCGGTTCTGCAAGTGATCGGTATCGTTATGATCCGGCGGATCCTGACGTTGGAGGTGTAAGGATGCTGGCTCTCATCGCTGCTGCTTGCGCGTTCACCGCCGTCGCTTCGCTGATCCTCTGGCGGATGGGGGTGCTCAGCAGCCCTATCGAAGCGCGTGTTTCTAGCCTTTCGTCGCCGGTGGCATCACGCCGGCGGGTCGAGGCGCCCTTCGCCGATCGAGTCGCGGTGCCAGTCCTGGACGGAGTCGTACGCGCGTTCGTACAGATTCTTCCGCACAGGCTCATAGAGCGCACGAGCCGGCAGATTCTTTCGGCTGGGTCACCCATCAGCGTTCAGGCGTTCTTCACGGTAGTCCTCCTCTTTTCGGTGGTCTTCCCGGGAGTGGCACTCCTCTTCATCACGCGGTCAGACAGCTTGAGCTTGTTCGTCGTCGTTATCCTTGTCCTGGGTTGCGGCGCCGGGCTGGTGTCGCCGTTCGTGTGGCTTCGGCGCCGGTCGCGAAATCGGCGGTTGGCGATCTGGCGCAGCCTGCCGGACACGTTCGACATGGTTACGGTCTGCGTCGAGGCTGGACTCGCTCTCGATGCCGCCCTCAGGCAGGTGTCCTCCAAGCTTAGCGGACCGATGGCCGAAGAGATCGCCCTGGTACTGAGGGAGGTGGGAATGGGTCGGCCGCGGCGCGAAGCACTCGAGGATCTGGCGTATCGTACTGACGTTCCGGAGGTAACCACGTTCGTGCATGCGGTGGCACAAGCGGAACAGCTGGGGACAAGCCTGGGCCGCGTTTTGCGTGCTCAGGGTGTCAGCCTCCGAACGCAGCGGCGGCAGAGGGCTGAAGAGACCGCCCGCCGCGCGCCCGTAAAGATGATCTTCCCGCTCGTCTTCTTCATCATGCCAACGTTCTTCATCATCACGATCGGTCCGATAGCGGTTCAAGCGATAAAATTTATTGGCAACTGAGCGATGGCTGATAAAACGGCGACTGCCTACGAAATCCTCGGGGTGCACTCGTCAGCTCCCGCTGAGCTCATTAGCGCTTGCTACTGGGCCATGGCGGGCGACCTGCAAAAGAAGAGGGCAACGGAACCGGAAGCAGACGCCGAACTCCATCTGTTGACTCGCGTCTACGAGTCGATCTCTGATCCGGATCGCCGCGCGGAGTACAACCTGTCCATCAATAGTGCCAAGGAGCCTCTCACGAAGCGCGCTCTGCCGCGCCGAAGGTTCATCCTGTTCAGGCCTTTCAGGCGAAACCGTTACTCAGTCAATTGGTACGTGGACCCTCACGAGGTGCTGGGACTACATTCCAGCGCGCCTCAAAGCGTAGTGCCAACAGCCTATCGCTTAATGCGAGATGTCTACTTGCGGCTGCGGCCGGGATCCCGGCGGCAAGAGACGTTGCTAGATCTTCTTGACGAGTCCTACGCGGTTCTCGGAGATCCGCAGAGGAGGGCTCAGCTTGCCGGCGTCGGACCGGCGGAGAAGCAGGTGCTGCCGTCGCCGGTCCGGGATGATCCGCTGGTCGGTGACCTTCGAGAGTCCACTCAGTCCGACGTGGCTGAGGCAAAGGTTGGGCTGCCCATCGCGGATCCGGCGACTGAAGGCTCGCCCAGTCCGCCCGAGACTCAGCTCCGCGTTCCTGATGAGACGGTAGCGGCAAGAACGGGGCCGAAAGACGCGCCGGCACGGGATGATCCGTCGGTCAGTGATCTTCGAGAGTCCACTCAGTCCGGTGTGGCTGAGGCAAAG
>JADFKG010000201.1 GCA_022565075.1 Chloroflexota bacterium
CCGGTCTTCGGGTGCGCGAACTTCCTCGGCGTGCTCGGCCAGCACCTCGTACACCTCTTCGTCCGCGTCGCGCGAGTGGATGACGACGGGCAGGTTCACGGCCCGCGCCACCGCCAGCTGCTCCCGGAACGCCAGAAACTGGTCCTCACGTGGCGAGAGGTTGCGGAAGAAGTCGAGCCCGATCTCCCCGATCGCAACGACCTTCGGCGACTCCGCCAGCCGCGCCAGCTCCTCTCCGTCGCGCGTGGTCAGCGTCTTCGCGTCGTGCGGGTGAACACCGACCGTCGCGTAGACGTCCTCGTGCGCTGCGGCGATCTCGATGGCGCGGCGGCTGCTCGGCATGTCGTAGCCGATCGTCACCATCGCCGTCACGCCCGACTCGGTCGCGCGGCCGATGACGTCGGCCATGTCGTCGCCGAACTTGCGGTCCTGCAGGTGGCAGTGCGAATCGATCAGCATCAGACGCCCAGCTTCGCCTCTTCCTCTTCGACGATGTCGGGGTCGAGCTTCTTGAACAGCGGCTCGGTTTCCGCCAGAGGACGTCCCGCGCTCGGCATAACGAGGCGCCAGCCGCCTGCCTGCACGGGCCCTTCGTTGCCCAGGTAGCCGTGCAGCTTCTGGCACGTGAACGGGAGGAACGGGTAAAGCGCCGTCTTCAGGCCGTTGATCGCCGCGATCGCCGTGTATAGCACGGTCGCGCAGCGTTCGCGGTCCTCCTTGAGCAGCTTCCAGGGCGCGTTGTCCTCCACGTAGCGGTTCGCCTCGCGCGCCGCCGACATACCAGCCTCCAGTCCGGCGCGGAAGTTGCAGGCGGCGATCTCGCGCCCGGCCTCCTCCAGCGCCTCCTCGACGCGAGAGATCAGCGCGCGGTCGGCGTCGCTGAGGTCGCCTGGCTCGGGCACGGACTTGTCGAAGTTCTTGTACGTGAACGTCAGCACCCGGTTCACGAGGTTGCCCCACGTGGCGACCAGCTCATCGTTGTTACGCTGCACCAGCCCGGCCCACGTGAAGTCCGCGTCCGCGGTCTCCGGCATGATCGTGGTCAGGTAGTACCGCAGCGTATCGGGATCGTATCGCTCCAGGAAGTCCGGCACCCAGACGGCGATCCGCTTGCTGGTCGAGGCCTTGCTGCCCTTGATCGTCAGGAACTGGTTCGCCGGCACGTCGTACGGCAGGTTGTACGTCTCGCCCGTCGCCTTGCCGTAGCCCATCAGCTGCGCCGGCCAGATCAGCGCGTGGAACCAGATGTTGTCCTTGCCGATAAAGTAGTAGCTCTTCGCCTCCGGGTCCTGCCACCACTCCCGCCAGCGTTCCGGCGTGCCTTCCTTCTCCGCCCATTCGATCGCCGCCGAGAGATACCCGATCACGGCCTCGAACCAGACGTAGATGCGCTTCGTCTCGAAGCCTTCCACCGGAATCGCCACGCCCCACGTCATGTCCCGCGTGATCGAGCGGTCCAGCAGACCCTGCTCGGTAAGGCCCAGCGCAAAGTTTCGCACGCTCTTGCGCCAGTGCTCCTTGTCATCGTTCAGCCACGCCTTCAAGGCGTCGCTGTAGGCGCTCAGCCGCAGGAAGAAGTGCTCGGACTCACGCGGCTCCGGCGTCGACAAGTCGAACTTGCACTTCGGGTTCTTGAGGTCGAACGGGTCCAGTACGCGGCCGCAGCTGTCGCACTGGTCGCCGCGTGCCCCGTCGTCGCCACAGTGCGGACACGTGCCCTCGACATAACGATCGAGCAGAAAGCGGCCCTCGACGGTGCAGTACGGCAGCTCCATCGTCTGCTTGAAGATGTCGCCGGTCTCGAGCAGCTTCAGGAAGATGTCCTGGGTGACGCGCGCGTGGTTCTCCGTCCCGGTACTCGTGTAGCAGTCGAAGCTGATGCCCATCTTCTCCCAGCACTCGAGGAACTCCTCGTGGTACTGGCTCGCCACCTCCTCCGGCGAGCGGCCCTCTTGCTCGGCCCGCACCGTGATCGGCGTGCCGTGGACGTCGCTTCCGGAGACCATCAGCACGTCGTTGCCAGCGGTCCGGTGATAGCGCGCGAAGATGTCCGCCGGCAGGTACGCGCCGACGAGTTGGCCGATGTGAAGGGAGCCGTTGGCGTAAGGCCAGGCGACCCCGAGAAGTATGCGTTCCGCCATCGTAAATCGAGTGAAATTGTAGCACGGGGCCGCGTTACGGCCCCGCTTCAGCCTTATTCATTACTCACACCAATGAGACCGCCTGAGAGACTCGCCGGTTGGCCTGCTGCGCCTTAT
>JADFKG010000070.1 GCA_022565075.1 Chloroflexota bacterium
CGGCGGCTGATCATCGGCCTCGGCGGTAGCGCGACGAACGACGGCGGCGCGGGTATGGCCGCCGCACTCGGCGCGCGTTTGCTGGATGCGGGCGGCGGCGAGATCCCGCCCGGCGGTGTCGCCCTCGCCGGCCTCGACCGGATCGACGTCAGCGGCCTCGATCCGCGCCTCGCCGGAGCGAACGTGATCGGCGCCAGCGATGTGACGAACCCGCTTTGCGGGCCCGAGGGCGCTTCGTACATCTACGGTCCGCAGAAGGGCGCCTCGCCGGCGGCGGTCCACGAGCTGGACGCGGCGCTGGAGAACTACGCCCGCGTGATCGAGCGCGACCTGGGCGTGGCCGTACGCGACGTGCCGGGCGCTGGTGCGGCCGGTGGCCTGGGCGCGGGGATCATCGCCTTCCTCGGCGCGCAGATCAGGCCCGGCGTGGACGTTGTCGCCGAAGTCGTGCGCTTGCGCGAGCGACTGGACGGGGCCGATCTGGTGATTACCGGCGAGGGTCGCCTCGATGGCCAGACGCGCTACGGCAAGACAGTGGCGGGAGTGGCCCGGCTGGCGTCGGCGGCAGGCGTGCCGGTAATCGTGGTTCCCGGAGCGCTCGGCCCGGGCTGGGAGTGGGCGCTGAGCGTCGCCGCGGCGGTGGAGCCGGTTGCCGGCGGAGAGGCGATGGCAATGCCGACGCCGTCCGTGGCGGCGGAGGGGTTGAGCGATGCGGCAGCGCGCGCGGTCAGAGACTGGCTGCCGGCGTGAGGCTGATTCGTGAGCGCGGCGTTTAGTCCGCCGGGCGCGGTGTGGGCGGCTCGTCTCGCGGCTGAAAGAGGTGCACCAGGACGAGCGCTGCCAGCGCGGCCGATCCGGCGAGCGGCACGATGATGCTCTCGAACGTGAAGTCGCTGGTGCCGAGCCAGTGGTAGAGCTGCGAGGCGGCGAGGGCGCCCATGTGGATCAGCGCCAGGAAGAACACGGGCCGGTGACGCGACGGGTCGCGAAAGGCGTAGATGTAGATCGCCGCCAGTGGAATGCCCTGCCAGCCCAGGGCGAAGCCGCCCAGCGCGCCGTCCAGCTCCAGCTCCAGGGTGCCTTTTTCGAGCGTCGCCAGGTGGTTCTCGAGGAAGAGGCCGCTGCTCGTGAACGTTTGAGCCATGACGCCCAGGATCGACCAGCCGGCCAGCAACAGCAGCATCAGCCGTGGCCGCTGCGCCAGCTTGATGAAGGCGTTTCCGTCGTCGCCGGCCGGCTCCACCCCCGTTGCGGTTGCAGGCGCTTCAGACATTCAGCCCTCCTTATCCCATGCCCAGCTCGTGCAGGCGGTCTTCGTCGATGCCCATGTAGTGGCCGATCTCGTGGAGTAGCGTCTTGCGGGCCTGCGCCACCATCGCCTTGGTCGTCCGGCCGACCCGCTCGTGGCTGCGCTGATAGATGACGATGAGGTCCGGCGCCACCATCGAGTAGCCGTGTGTGCGTTTCGTGAGTGGGATGCCCAGGTAGGCGCCGAAGAGGTCGGTCCCAGGGCGCAGGCCATGTTGGCGGCGCTCGGCGGCTGTGGGGGCCCAGCGCACCTGGACGTCCAGGTTCTCGATCGCCTGCTGGAACTCCTCCGGCAGCTCTTCGAGCGCCTGGCTGACGACGTTCTGGAACTCGCTGCGCGTCATTCGCACGTTGGAACCATGATAGCGGAACGGCCGGCGAGGGGCAGTGGTCGGCTGCTAGCTGCCCAGAAGCGGGAGGCCGACGTACGCTTCCAGGATGCGCCGCAGCATGGGCGCTACTTCGGCGGAGCCTGATTGGCCCTCCTCGAGGACGCCGAGGGCGACGAGGCTGGGGGCGCCGCGGTTCGCGTAGGCCACGAAGAAGACGTGGTCCGAGCCTTCCGCCAGGTCTTCGGCGGTGCCGGACTTCCCCGCGACGTCGAGCGGCGTCCCCAGCCAGGCCTGGTAAGAGGTGCCGCCGACGCTCTGCGTGACGAGGTAGAGGCCGTGCCGGATCGAGTCCAGCGTGACCTGAGAGACGGGAAGAGGCCGCACCTCTTTCGCCTCGAACTGTTGGACGGCGATGCCGCCGCCGGCCGACGGCTCGCCGATGCGCCAGATCAGGAGCGGCTCTCTCAGGACACCGGTGTCGGCGATCGCCGAGTAGGTGTTGATCAGCTGGATCGGCGTGGCCAGCATGAAGCCCTGGCCGATCGCCATGTTGACGGCGTCGCCGCGGAACCAGTACTCGCCGACGTTGTCGAGCTTCCACTGCGGGTCGGGCACGAGGCCGGCCGCTTCCTCGATGCCGATGCCGGTCGGGCTGCCGTATCCGAACTGGCGGATGAAGTCGGGGAAGATGTTCTCGTCGATCTCGTCCAGCCGCTTCGCCAGGTCGAAGAAGACAGGGTTGCAGGACGCCATCAGGCCTTGTGCCGGCGTCAGCCAGCCGCGGTCGACGGTCTGCCAGTTTCTCTGGGGGAAGTCCTCGCCCAGTCCGGTCCAGACTGGCACGCAGTGGAACGTTGAGGCGGTAGTGTACTCGGTTTTTTCGATGCCGGCGGCCATCGTCACCGGCTTGAACGTCGATCCCGGCGCGTACTCGGCCAGGAGCGCGCGGTTGAATAGCGGCAGATCGGGGTTGTTGAAGAGGTCGTCCGCCTCCTGCTGCGTGAGGCCGCGAATGAAGGCGTTCGGGTCGAAGCGGGGGTAGGACGCCAGCGCCAGGACGGAGTTGTCCCGCGGGTCCATGACGACGATCGCGCCCGGCCGCTCGCCCAGCTCGGCCTCCGCGCTCTTCTGGATCTCGATGTCCAGCGCCAGCCAGAGGTCCATGCCTGGCTCGGACGGCTGCTCGGCTATCGTTGCCGTGATCGTGCCCTCGGGGCTGACGGTCGCCAGCAGGCCGCCCCGTTCGCCTGAGAGGGTCCCTTCGTACTGGCGCTCGAGGCCGCTGGCGCCGATCAGGTCGCCCGCCGCGAAGCCTTCGTCGGCCAGCTCCTCCAGCTGTTCGGGCGTCACCTCGGTCATGTAGCCGATGACGTGGGCCGCCGCCGATTCGTGGGGATAGTAGCGCTGGGAGGACTCGCGCACGACGATGCCAAGGTCGATCATGTCGCGGAAGGTCTGGACCTCGGCGTCGGTGGATCCGTAGGGGAGTGTCTGGACGGGGATGAAGTAGTAAGAGGGGAGCGTTGTCTCGACGTGCGTTCGCACCTCGGCGTCGGACAGCTGCAGGGCGTTGCTGAGCGCGGCGATCGTCGCCTCGTCGTCCAGGATGAGGTCGGGCACGATGCCGATGACGGGCAGGTCGGCGTCGATCGCCAGCGGTTCGCCGTTACGGTCGTAGATCGTGCCGCGGCGGGGGACGCGCTGGAAGAAGTGCACGAGCGAGGTGTCGTCGAGGGCGCTGAAGTAGAGCGACGGCGTCCAGAGCACACGCCACTCCTTGTGCTTCTGCGGCTCGCCACCCGGCTCCTCGGCCGGCACGGTGACGTCTTCCTGCACGAGCGGCATCGAGTTGCGGTCGGGGAAGTCCCCGAAGAACGACGTGTGGAACGTGACCTTGAACGGGATCTCGTTGTCCGTCGCGACTTCGTCCGCGAACGGGTCTACGCCCGTCCCTGTCGCCGAAGGGTTGGTGAGCAGCTCGTAGTCGATGCCGGTGATCGTCGCCTCTTCCTTGATCGAGGTGTAGCGGCCGATGAAGGTCTGCCTGTCGATCGTGAGGCGGGATTCGCTGGCGACGAGGCTCCACATCTCGTCGAAGCGGTCGTCGGCCCACAGCTGGAGCCAGCGCTCGGCGGTCTCTTCGGGCGTCGTGGGACGCTTGGTCTCTGCGGGCGATCCGTCTTCGCTGGTGCAGGCGATTGCGAACGCGCAGAGGAAGGCAGTGGCGATCAGGAATGTCACACGGAGGGGCATGGCGAGCCTGTCCATCGATCATAGCAGCGGCGAGATGCCGACCGCTTCATCAGATAAACGGACGAAGGCCGCTAACGGTTCGCCCCGGCGGTCGTTGTCCTTAACGAGTGCTAGCATTTGCGCAGGCCCCGAATTGATGGATTACGATCTCCAGGACGACGTTCAACTACTTAAGAACGACAAGTTCCGCCGCCTTCTGCAGGCACGCTTCGTAGGTCAGACCGCCCAGAACGCGATGATCTACGCGCTGCTCATCTTGCTCGTGACGGAGAGCGGCTCGTCGATCCACAGCACGCTGCTGATCGTTGCGCTGACGCTTCCGTCGATCGTCCTCGGCATTCCCGGCGGGGCGATCGCCGATATGCTGCCGCGCCGGTTCACTCTGACGCTGGGATATCTCGGTCGCGCGGGCGTTGCGGCGGCGCTGTTCTACTACAGCGGCGACCTGTTCTACATCTACATGCTCGTTCTTGTGTACTCTACGATCGGCCAGTTCTTCAGCCCGGCGGAGGCTGCAACCGTGCCGGCGATCGTGCGCAAGGACCAGCTTTCGGCGGCCAACTCGCTGATGATGCTGAGTCTGATGCTGGCCCAGATCGTCGGCATGGTCGTGATGGCGCCGGTGCTGATCAAGCTGATCAGTCCGGACGCCGTCTTTGTTTTCGCCGCCGTGTTCCTGGTCGTGGCGACCTATATCGTGGGCTGGTTGGCGAGCGACTTCAGCCGCACTCAGGACGAGAAGCCGCCGAGCATCGGCTTTGTCGACGCCATGCGCGAGGGCTTCGAGATCCTGCGCACGAACCGTCACGCCTACCTGGCGATCGTGTACCTGACGACCGGTCTCTCGCTGTCCAAGGTGCTGATCATCCTGATGCCGAAGTTCACGCGCGACGTGCTGGAGATTGCGCCGGAGGATACGGTGTTCGTGGCTGCGCCGGCCGCTATCGGGGCGGGCATCGGACTGCTGATCGTGCCGCTGATGATCAGGCTTTTCGGCGCCTGGCGTGTGGCCGCGGTGGCGTTTTTCGTCTTCGTTCTGGGGCTGGCCGGGTTGGGGCTCGTCGTCTTCGTGCGAGACTTCATCCAGGCCAACTTCGACTTCGGGATATCGTTCCTGGAGGACAACTTCAGCCTGGCCTCCGTGATCACCGTGACGATGTTGCTGGCCGTCCCGCTCGGACTCTCGTTCATGGTCCTCAGCGTGGCCACGCGCGTCGTCATGAACGAGCAAGCGCCTCTAGAGGCGCAGGGGCGCGTCTTCGCGATGCAGATGGCGCTGGGCGATTTCCTGTCGCTCTTGCCGCTCCTCGTCGTCGCCGTCATCGCGGACGTCGTGGGAGTGAGGGCGACGCTGCTGGCTTCGGCGGTCAGTGCGCTGGGTGTGGCAGGCTACCTGACGTTTTCGAAGCGGTTCGGGCCGCAGGAACCGCCGCCACCGTCGCCAGAGGCTGGTGAGGCGAGACCGGTGCCGGAACCTGGCACCTAGGCGGGGATGCGTTCGCGCGTCTTTGAGCGCAGGTCGGCCCTCTGGGGAATGAGGGTGATCGGGAGGGGCATGATCTTGGCGAAAAGATAGAGGTTGAGCGCCGCGTAGGCGAGTACCGCGCCGATAATCGTAGCTCCGAGCATTCTTATCAGTGGCCTTTCTTGCGCTCGCCGGCTCCCAGCCTGGTGGCCGGGCGACTGCGCTCACTTGCGAAAATCTAGAGTGTGTATATACGAAGAACGAACAGGAGCGCCATTTCGTCACGCCTGTCCGGCTTTGGCACAGTTGGTCCGCCGACAATGAGGCTTGGAAGCTTGAACATCAGGAGTACAGACGCTCTACTTGACATTTCGTTACAAGATTATGGGGCGCTCAGCGAGACTCTCGCCTTGAGCGCCCCAGGGGAGTGTGTGGGACGAAGAGGACCGACATGGGCGACCCGCCCCCGTCCTGGTGATCATTGTCGCGGCAGGGTGTGACGGCGAGGTTACGGGGCTGTTACGCGGAGGTTAAGTCAGGCTGGCAGCGTGGTATCGGCAGTGGCCGGGCGGTCGCTCCCGCGCCGGGCTACCAGTAGTTGATGTCGCCCTGGATCATCGCCCGGGCGATCACCAGCCGCTGTATTTGCGACGTGCCTTCGACGATCATCAGCTGCCGGGCGTCGCGGTAGTGGCGCTCCAGCGGGTGGTCCTTCATGTAGCCCTGCGCGCCCATGATCTGGATGGCGTCCGAGGCCACCTTGTTCGCTGTCTCCGTGGCGTACGTCTTGGCGATCGAGAGGTAGGGCGCCCATTGGCGATCGTACTTGCCTTCGTCCACCAGCGTAGCGGCGTGATAGACGAGGTGCCGCGAGCCCTCGATAGCGATCGCGGCGTCGGCGAGCATGAACTGGATCGCCTGGTGGTTGACGAGAGGCTGGCCGAACGTCTTGCGCTCGCGGGCGAAGTCGAGCGCGTAGGCGATTGCGCCCTCGGCCAGGCCCAGTCCACGAGCGCCGACGACGGGGCGGCAGGTGTTCAGCGTGAGCATCGCCGTCTTGAATCCGCGGTTCTCCTCGCCGATGCGCAGGCCGGCCGGCACGCGGCAGTCCTGGAGGACGATGTTCGCCGTCGGCACGCCGATCACGCCCATCTTGCGGTCGCAGCGGGGCACCGAGTAGCCGGGCGAATCCGTGGGCACGATGAAGGCGCTGATGGCGGACGCCCCATCCTCGCCGGTTTTGGCGAAGAAACAGACGAAGTCTGCCACGTCGCCGCCGGAGATAAAGACTTTCTCGCCGTTGATCACGTAGTCGTCGCCGTCCCTGGTGGCGCGGGACTCCAGGGCGGCGGCGTCGGAGCCCGTGTTCGGCTCCGTCAGGCAGAAGGCGCCCTTGATCGCCCCGCTGGCCGACTTCGGCAGCCACTCGCGCTTCTGCTCGTCGGAGCCGCTGAGGTTGATCGGCTGCGTCGAGAGAGCCGAGAGGAGGAGGATCAGCGAGCAGGAGTTGTCGTACTTGGCCGTCTCTTCGACGGCGAGAGCCAACGCCAGGAAGCCGGCGCCGGAGCCGCCGTACTGCTCCGGAATCGTGAGGCCGAGAAGTCCGGCCTCGGCGAAGACCTGGAAGATGTCCTCCGGGTAGACGCCGCTCTCGTCCAGCTCGGCGGCGCGCGGGGCGACTTTCTCGCGGGCGATGCGCTTCGCGGTGTTGCGGATGAGCTTGTGGGCGTCCGAAAGTTCGTAGTCCATTGTGGTGTCCTTCAGTTTGGCGTGGGCGAGAGCTATTCTACGCTACGACCGCGCAGGGCACGCCGTGCGACTCCAAGCGCGCGCGCCAGCTCTCCGCCGTGTCCTCCGCGAACATCGAGGCGACGACGGCCGCCAGCGGGCCTTCGGGGGAGGAGTCCAGTGCGACCTGCCACGAGCCCTCGTACGCCAGCTCCGGCCGGCCGAGGCAGACGGCCAGCGCGTGCCACTGCTCGGCGTTCTCCACGGCGATGTCGATCGCGCCCTCGGAGCAGTCGTAGCGGCGCGCGCCGGGGTGCCCTGTCTCTTGTGCCGCGTCTTCTCCGACGGATCCGCTGGATGGCACTGCCATCAGCGCATCACACGGCCGCCGTCGACGTTGATCGTCTGGCCGTGGATGTAGGCGCCGCCCGGGCCGGCCAGGAAGGCGACGACCGCGGCGACCTCTTCGGGTGCGCCCTCGCGGCCGAGCGGGATCGTCGGCATGACGGCGTCGCGGATCGGGCCGGGGCGCGTGACGTCTGTCATGCGGTGGGTGCCGATGAGGCCGGGGCAGACGCAGTTGACGTTGATCTTGTGGGTCGCCAACTCGACCGCAAGCACCTGCGTGAAGAGGATCATCCCGGCCTTCGTCACTGCGTAGGCGCCGAACGTTGGCATCCCCTCCTGGCCCGCGATCGAGCCGATGTTGATGATGCGGCCGCCTTCGCCGCCGGCGACGATCGCGTTGCCGACGGCTTTCGTGATGAGGAACGTGCCGGTGAGGTTTATGTCGATGACGCGGCGCCACTCGTCGTCCGGGATCTGCAGGATCGGCGCGCGGTCTGCGCCGCGGCTGGACGCCGCGTTGTTGACGAGGATGTCGACGCGCCCCAGCTCGCGTTTCGTCTCGTCGGCGAGGCGCTTCGCGTCGCCGGCCGAGAGCATGTCGGTGACGAGGGGCAGGGCGCGCCGGCCCAGCTCGCGGATCTCGCCGGCGACGGAGTCGATGTCGCGCCAGCCCATCTCTTTCTCTTCGTCGGGATAGGTGTCGGGCGAGCGCCCGGAGCCGGTGATGACGACGTCGGCGCCGTCGCGGGCGAGGGCGAGGGCGATGTGGCGGCCGATGCCGTTGTAGCGCCCGGCGCCGGTGACGATGGCGACTTTACCTTCGAGGTCTGGCATGGCGTGCGGATCCTCCTAGCGCGGATAGGAATAGCACACCAGCAGCCGCGATGACCAGCCCTAGCCAGAGAAGCGGAGCGGAGCCAGCGCCCGGAGCGCCGCCGGCGCTGGGAAGTGCCCCCGGCGTCGCGGTCGGTGCCGGCGTGGCGGTCGGCGCTGGCGTTGGGGTCGGCGTCGGTGTGTCGGCGGCCGAGGGGTGGACCCACGTTGGCAGTCCTACTGAGATGGGGCTAGTGACGTCGAATTCCAGCACCACACTCTCGCCGGGATCGACGCACGCATGCTCTCCCCATGAGATGTCGGCATCGAAGCTGGTATGGGTGATCTGCGGCGCCTCGCAACCGGGAGCGTTAGTGATTAGGCGCACTTCGCGCAGAGAGCCGACTTGTTCGATGAGCAAGCGGACGGCGGGCTTGCCCGTGTCATTCGTGTAGGTTTCGTGCAGCGTCGCCGGGCAGCCGCCCGGCGGTGGAGGCAGCGTCACGGTATTGGAAGGCGCTGATTCGCCTGCGTCGTTGAAGGCGACGATCCAGATAAACGAGAAGCAATGCTCCTCGAACGTGTACGGGAACAAGCCTGAGGTCGTGTTCGGCGCGAATTCCTTGGAGAGCCTCGGATCGGCGTCGGGCATCTGGATGTAGACGCGGAACCCGTCTTCGTTGTCCGAGTTGTCCGTCCAGCCGAAGGGCCCGATCACGTCGCCGTGAAACTGCGTCGGGGCGTTCGGTACTCCGGAAGCCGTCGCTCCGGGCGGTGTGAGGACGACGATGGCGGCGACTGCTACCGCGATGCCTAGCGCTGCGATGATCGTTCGTGGCATGATCATCTCCTTTTCTCCCCCTCTGCTCGTGGCGTGCGACAGTATACGAAACGGTGCCGCCGTTTGCTATGAGGCGCCGCCCGAATCGGGAGGAGCGTCTGGGACCGCGACAAGGCGCTAGAGTAACGGCGCCGGGCCGGGACATGAAACGCCGCCGGGTGATATCACCCGGCGGCTCGCGAGAAGAGTCCGTTACTGGACCGTCGTGTTAGGCGGTGGCGCTGGCCAGCTCACCGGCCGCGCCCTTGACCTTGATGGTCATGGGGCGGGCATCGTCCGTCTTCGGCAGCCGGATCTGCAGGACGCCGTCTGTGAACTCCGCTTCTGCCTGCTCCTGGTCCACGCTGGCGGGCAGGGGAAGGGAGCGGGAGAACGCACCGTAGCGGATTTCGCGCCGGTGGTAGTTCTCCTTCTCGGTCGTCTCCTCGTGGCGGCTTTCGCCGCGGATCGTCAGGACGCCTTCGCTGACGGTGATCTCCACGTCCTCCGGCTTTGTGCCCGGAAGAGTGGCCTTCACCGTCACGTCCGAGTCGGTCTCGGCGACGTCTACGGGGAACGTCAGCTCGGACGGCTCACCGTCTTGCCGCACTCGGGCAAGGGTGAAGTCGCCGAAGAGGCGGTCCATGGCGCGGTTGAGGCCGCGGAACTCGGAGAAGGGATACCATCGCACTACCTGGGTCATGTCTTTCAACCTCCTTGGTTGGTGTTGCTGGCTGCCGGTTCAGCAGGGCAGGCTAGTCTCGTTTCTTACATACATAATGATAGCGACGCACATTATGCTTGTCAATAACTCTGATATGAGCACTATCAACTTTACTCCTACATACGATTGACTCTGCCTTCGCCGGTAGATACAATACAGGCAGTATGGCGAAAGATTACTATGGGGCGCTCGGCGTCAAGAGGAGCGCTTCTCAGAAGGAGATCAAGGCGGCCTTTCGCAGGCTGGCGCGCAAGCTGCACCCGGACCTGAACCCGGGCGACGCCGCGGCCGAGAGCCGCTTCAAGGAGATCAACGCGGCTCACGACGTTCTCGGCGACGAGGAGAAGCGCGCCAAGTACGACCGCCACGGCGATAAGTGGGAGCAGGCCGAGGCGTTCGAGAAGGCGCGCGCAGAGTACGCCTCGCAGGGCGGCGGCGCGCAGTCGTTCACGTTCGACATCAACGACCTGCTGCGCCGCTCCGGGGGCCGCTCGGGCGGCAGCGGCATCGACTTCGGCGACATGCTCGGCAACCTCTTTCGCGGCGGATCGCGCCAGACGGGCGTGGCCCGACGCGCGGAGAGAACGTCGAGTTCGTTACCGAG
>JADFKG010000071.1 GCA_022565075.1 Chloroflexota bacterium
GATGCTCTCGTCAGGCATCGCGCACCTGCATCCCGTCGACGGCGCGGCAGACGTGCGCCTCACCGTCGAGGCCGGTGCGCTCGCGGTACTGAGAGACGACGGCGTCGCCGAAACGCTGCGCCTCTGACGCCTCGACGAGGTTCACCGTGCAGCCGCCGAAGCCGCCGCCGGTGAGCCGCGCGCCGATCGCGCCGGGCGCGGCGTTCGCCAGCTCCACGAGCAGGTCGATCTCCGGCGTCGAGGCTTCGAAGCCGTCCCGCAGGCTGGCGTGCGACTCGGCGAAGAGACGGCCGAGCGTCCCAAAGTCGCCGTCCCGCAGGGCCGCCTTCGCCGCCAGGACTCGCGCGTTCTCGGAAACGACGTGGCGTGCGCGGCGGCGGAGGGCGTCCGGCAGCGACTCGATCTGCGATTCGGTGGCGCTTCGGAGCGACGCGAGTCCCAGCGCGCGCGCCGCCTCGGCGCACTCATCGCGGCGCCGGTTGTACGGCGTGCCGGCGAGCTCGCGTGGCACCTTCGAGTCGATGACGACGATGGCGACGCCGTTCGGGAGGGGCACGTCCTCAGTCTCCAGCGATTGACAGTCGATGAAGAGGGCGCGGCCCTCTCGGCCGAGAGCGGCGGCGAACTGGTCCATGATCCCGCACTGGACGCCGGCGTACATATGCTCGGCGCGCTGGCAGAGGAGCGCCATGTCGCGCGCGGGCAGCTCGATTCCGGACGCGGCGCAGATCGCACCGGCCAGCGCCAGCTCGAGCGCCGCGGAGGAAGACAGGCCGGCGCCCTGAGGCACGTCGCCGCTGATCGACAGGTCGACGCCGCTCAGATGGAGCTGCGAGTCCAGCAGAGCCCAGAGGACGCCGCGCACGTAGTTCCGCCAGCCGCCCATCGGGTGGCGGCGCGCGTTGTCGAGCGAGAAGTCGTCGCGCTGGTCGTGGTCGACTGAATGCGCGCGGACGCGGGTGTCTTCTCGCGGGGCGACGGCCACGGCCACCGTGCGATCGATGGCGACCGGCAGGACGAAGCCGTCGTTGTAGTCGGTGTGTTCGCCGATGAGGTTGACGCGACCCGGCGCTTCGGCGATGAACCGCGGCTCGTAGCCATGCTGCGCGGCGAAGGCGCGGGCGAGGTTCGCGGTGTCGGCGGGCATGCCGTCGCCAGTATAGATTGGCGCCGGTATGCAATCGATGGCGCATCGGCTATGATGCGTCTCGTTATGCCGGACCGCGCGCTGGAGGGCCTCACGATCATCGAAGTCGGCACTCGCGGCGCCGCCTCGTACGGGGCGAAGATGCTTGCCGACCTCGGCGCGGACGTGATCAAGGTCGAGCCGCCGACGGGCGATCCGGACCGCGCGCTCGGCCCGTTCCCGGGCGGTGAGGCGCACCCGGAGAAGAGCGGGACGTTCCTCTACCTGAACACGAACAAGCTCGGCGTCACGCTGGACATTGCCGGCGACAAGGGACGCGAGGTGCTGGGAAAGCTCGTGGCGAAGGCCGACGCGCTGATCCACGACTATCCGCCGGCCGAGGCCGAGGCGGCGGGACTGACGTACGACGCCATCCGCGCCGCCAATCCAGACATCGTCATGACCTCGGTGACGCCGTTCGGGCAGACTGGGCCGCAGAAAGACTTCAAGGCGAACGACCTGACGATGCAGGGTGCCGGGGGCTGGCTCTGGATAAACGGCTGGCCCGGGAACCCGGATTTGCCGCCGCTGAAGGCGTTCGGTCGCCAGCCCTCTTATCAGGGAGGACTCAACGGAGCGCTGGCGACGATGGGCGCGCTCTACGGCCGGTCGCGCGGTGGCCCCGGTCAGCACATCGACATCTCGATCCAGGAGTGCATCGCCGCGATCATCGAGTTCGTGTTGCCGACTTGGTCGTACATGGAGACGCCCGTTGTGCGCTACGGACAGCGGCCGATCCACCCCATCGATATGTTTCAGTGCAAAGATGGTGCCTGGATATTCGTGCTCTGCATCGAGGAGCCCCAGTGGGAGCGGCTCGTCGAGCTGATGGATACGCCGGAGTGGGCCACCTGGGAAGTGGCGGCAGACCGCTTCGTACGCGCCTCCAACTGGGACGCGCTGCGGCCTTTTATGGAGGAATGGGTCAGCCAGTGGAACGCTGACGACCTCTACCGCGCTGCCCAGGCCAAGCGCATCCCGTTTGCGCCGGTCTCGACGCTCGGCAATCTGCTCGACTCGGACCACCTGAAAGCGCGCGGGTTCTTCGTCGAGGTGGCGCACCCGGAGGCGGGCACGCTCACGCACGCTGGGGCGCCGTACAAGCTTTCGGAGACGCCGTGGGAGATCCGCTTGCCGGCGCCCACGCTGGGCCAGCACAACGCCGAGGTCTTTGGCGGCAGGCTCGGCCTCTCCGACGCGGAGATCGAGTCGCTTGCGGTGGAAGGGGTGGCGTGATGGCTGGGCCGCTGGACGGGATTCGCGTCGCCGACTTCACCTGGGTCTGGGCGGGCCCGACCAACACGATGCAGCTGGCCCACATGGGAGCCGAGGTCATCCGCATGGAGACGTCGAAGCGCATCTGCACGCTCCGCATGTTTCCGCCCTGGCCCGACGGCAAGCCGGGCCCGAACCGCAGCGGCTACTTCAACCAGTACAACCAGGGCAAGCGCGCAATCCTCCTCGACCTGACGAAGGACGAGGGCGCCGCGATCGCCAGACGCATCGTCGAAATCAGCGACGTTGCGGTCGAGAACTTCTCCGCGGGCGTCATCGACAGGCTCGGCTTCGGCTACGACGAGCTGCGAAAAGTCAACGACGACATCATCATGATGAGCATGTCCGGTTACGGCGCGACTGGCCCCGATAAGGACTACATCTCTTACGGACCGGCGCAGGTGCCGATGTCGGGGCTATCGGCGCTGACGGGCTACAAGGGCTGGCGACCGATGCACGTTGGCATGTCCTACGGAGACCCGACGGCCGGCCTGCACGCCGCATTCGCCGTGATCGCCGCGCTTTTCTATCGCGACCGCACGGGCAAGGGTCAGTACATAGACATGTCGCAGTGGGAGTCCAGCATGGTCGTCATTGGCGAGGCGTTCATGCACCAAGTAATGAACGGTGCTGCGCCGGAGCGTGATGGCAGCCACGACCCGCATATGGCGCCGCACAACGTCTATCGCTGCGCCGGCGAAGACCGCTGGATCGCGATCGGCTGCGGCTCCGATGAGGAGTTCGGCGCGCTCTGCGGGGTGATCGGCAAGGCCGAGCTCGCATCCGACGCCCGCTTCGCCACGATCGCCGAGCGCAAGGCGAACGAAGACGCGCTCGATGCTGAGATCGAGGCCTGGACGTCGGAGCAGGACCCCTTTGAGGCGATGGAGACGCTGCAGGCGGCAGGCGTCGCAGCCTACCCGCCGCTGGTGAACCAGGAAGTGATGGAGAGCCCGCATCTGGCGGCACGCGACTTCTGGGTCGAGCACGAGCACCCGGAGGTTGGCGTCCGCAAGCACGCTGGCATCCCGTGGCACTTCTCGGAGACGCCGCTCTCGGTCAAGCGTGCCGCTCCGGTGATGGGTCAGGACAACGAGTACGTTTTCGGTGAGCTGCTGGGCATGGGCAGCGACGAGATCGCCGGCCTGGTCGAGCGCGAAGTCATCAAGTAAAGGCGGCGTCAGGGGCCTGCCACTTGACGCGGACGGGCGTTCGGTGGGTTTCGTGATTCCGCACCAGGGCGCAGCAAATTGACCATCTCGCAGCCCCGGCTGTATCCTGCGTAAGGAGACAAGCGTCACGTGCCGAAGTGGCGGAACGGCAGACGCGCTGCGTTCAGGGCGCAGTGCCCTTCGGGGCGTGTGGGTTCAAATCCCACCTTCGGCACCAAACCTACGATAATCCCCGGGCCGATGGCCCATCGCGCGCTCGTAGCTCAGTGGATAGAGCGCAGCCTTGCGGAGGCTGAGGTCGTGAGTTCGAGTCTCACCGAGCGCGCCACTTTTTGCCCTTTTTCCTGACGCAGGCGGCGCCGATTTCGCAAAAAACTCCTCGCTAGGTTGTCCCCCGTAGCCTTCTAGCGCGTTATACTCACTGGTAGACGTAATGAGTCGAGCGATTCCGCCCCAACTATCGCCAACGGCTGGAGACGAAACCGATGAACCAGCCGCCTTCCCGCCTTTAATCCCTCTTAGCACCCACGGTCCCTCATGCTGACCGAAAAGATCGGCACACTGGACCGCACGCCGCCGGTCGTCGTCGAAAGCGGCACAAGCATCGGCGCCGTGGTGGAAGAGATTGAGCGGGGTGCAGTCGGCTGCGTCGTCGTCTGCCAGGGCCCAGAGCTTATCGGCATCCTCACCGAGCGCGACGTCCTCGTCAAGGTCGTCGCCAGGGACGTCGATTACGCCAGGCCCGTTGACGAGTTCATGACGCCGAACCCGATCACGCTGCCTCTGAGCGCCACGATCGGCGAGGCGGTGAACATCATGATCGAGCGCGAGTTCCGACACATTCCGATTACCGAGGAGGGCGGAGAGCGACCGCTGGCCGTCTTTAGCATCAAGGACGTCATCGACCTCCTGGCGCAGTCGTTCCCCACGCACGTGCTGAACCTGCCGCCCCGTCCCCACCAGCAGATGAGCACCCGGGAAGGGGCTTGAGGTAGAGATCCGATGAGCGCGGAAGACGGTAGAAAATCCAGCAACGCACCTTCCGATCAGATCGAGGAGTTGGAGCGTGTAACGATCCGCTTCGCGGGCGACTCCGGCGACGGTATGCAGCTTGCCGGCCTTCAATTCACGAACACGTCCGCCCTCTACGGCAACGACGTCTCCACCATTCCGGACTTTCCGGCGGAGATCCGCGCGCCGGCAGGCTCAATTCCCGGCGTCAGCTCGTTCCAGGTGAGCTTCTCCAGCCACGACATCCACACCCCGGGCGACCAGCCGGACGTGCTCGTCGCGATGAATCCCGCTGCGCTCAAGGCGCACCTTGGCGACCTGCCGAAGGGTGGCCTGCTCGTCGTAAACACCGACGAGTTCACGGAGTCAAACCTGCGCAAGGCACTCTATGCCGAGAACCCGCTCGAGGACGACTCGCTCAGCGCCTATCGCGTCGTCAAGGTGCCCGTAGGCAGCATGAACGCCCGGGCCCTGGCCGACAGTGGCTTGAACACGATGCAGATCGACCGCTCGAAGAACTCGTTTACGTTGGGCCTGATGTTCTGGCTCTACGAGCGGCCGCTGGACTCGACTATCCGCTGGTTCGAGGAGAAGTTCGCGCGCAACCCGGAAGTGCGCGACGCCAACATCACGACGCTGAAGGCCGGTTACAACTTCGGCGAGACAGCCGAGCTTTTCCCGGTCCGCTACCACGTGGCGAAGGCGGATCTGCCGCCCGGACGTTATCGCAACATCACCGGCAACGCGGCGACGGCGCTGGGCTTCGTCACGGCGTCGAAGCTGGCCGACCTGCCGCTCTTCTATGGCAGCTACCCGATTACGCCGGCCACCGACATCCTGCATGAGCTGTCGCGCTTCAAGAACTTCGGCGTCAAGACGTTCCAGGCGGAGGACGAGATCGCGGCGATGGGCTCGGCGATCGGCGCCGCCTTCGGTGGCTTCCTCGGCCTGACGGGCACGAGCGGCCCCGGTCTGGCCCTGAAAAGCGAGGCGTTAGGCCTGGCCGTGATGGTCGAGCTGCCACTCGTCGTGGCCATGATCCAACGGGCCGGTCCCAGCACCGGCATGCCGACGAAGACTGACCAGGCTGACCTTCTGCAGGTACTCTTTGGGCGCAACGGCGAGTCGCCGGTGGCGATTGTGGCGCCGGCCACGCCGTCCGAGTGCTTTACGTACGCCATCGAGGCGTTTCGCCTGGCGCTACGGCACATGACGCCTACGGTGTTCCTCTCCGACGGCTATCTCGGTACGGGCTCGGAGCCATGGCGGGTACCGCGAGCCGACGAGCTACCTCGCATCGAGGTCAAGTTCGCGAAGGACGCTGACACGTTCGAGCCCTATGATCGCGATCCAGAGACGCTGGCACGCCCCTGGGCTACCCCCGGCACACCGGGACTTGAACACCGCATAGGCGGACTGGAGAAGGCCGACATCACTGGGAACGTCAGCTACGACCCCGACAACCACGACAAGATGACCCGCCTCCGCGCGGAGAAGGTGGCGAGGATCGCCAACGACATTCCGGATCTCGAAGTGGTCGGCGACCCGTCGGGAGATCTGCTCGTGCTCGGCTGGGGCAGCACCTACGGCGCCAACCTCTCCGCGGTGCTGAGGGCGCGTAAGGAAGGGCTCTCCGTCTCTTTCGCGCATCTGCGCTATCTGAATCCCTTCCCCTTGAATGTGGGCGACGTCATCGCTAGCTTCGACCAGGTGCTAATCCCGGAGCTGAACCTGGGTCAGCTGGCGATGCTGGTACGCTCGCGCTACGTCGTGGACACGGTGGGCCTCAACAAGGTCACCGGTCGTCCATTCCTGATCGCCGAAGTCGAAAAGAAGATCCACGAGCTGGTAGGAAGCAAGGTGAAGGTCTGATGACGACGGAAGCTGCGCCCGAAGGTCCGCTGGCGCTCCAACGCAAGGACTTCGTCACGGACCAGGAGGTCCGCTGGTGTCCCGGCTGCGGCGACTACTCCATCCTGGCGCAGACGCAGAAGCTGATGCCCGACCTGGGCGTCCCGCGCGAGAACATCGTCTTCATCTCCGGCATCGGCTGCAGCAGCCGCCTGCCTTATTACATGAACACGTACGGCTTCCACAGCATCCACGGCCGCGCACCGACGATCGCCACCGGGCTGCGCGTGATGAACCAGGACCTCAAGGTCTTCGTCATTACCGGCGACGGCGACGGGCTGAGCATCGGCGGCAACCACCTGCTCCACGTCATGCGCCGAAACGTCGACATCACGATCGTGCTCTTCAACAACCGCATCTACGGGCTGACGAAGGGCCAGTACTCTCCGACGTCTGAGTTCGGCAAGCGGACGAAGAGTTCACCTATGGGCACGGTGGACACGCCCCTGCACCCGCTCAGCGTGGCGATCAGCGCCGAGGCGTCGTTCGTCGCGCGCTCTCTTGATATCGACCAGAAACACCTGATCACGACGATCGAGCGCGCCGCCCGGCACAAGGGGACGTCGTTCATAGAGGTCTATCAGAACTGCAACGTCTTTAACGACGGCGCCTTCATGGAGTTCGCGGACAAGGCCGTGCGCGCCGATCGCACCGTTCGCCTGGAGCACGGCCAGCCGCTGCTCTTCGGCAAGGAGCACGAGAAGGGCATTCGCCTGAACGGAACGACGCCGGAGATCGTGGAGCTGGGCAACGGCGTGAGCGAGTCCGACCTCTGGATCCACGACGAGGAGAGCGATGACCCTACGCTTGCCTTTATCCTGTCGCGCATGCACTGGCCGGACTTCCCGGAGCCGATGGGCGTGATCCGCGCTGTCGAGCGACCGACCTACGAGGCACTTGTCCAGCAGCAGATCGACGAGGCGATCGAGCAGCAGGGCGAGGGCGACCTCGACGCGCTGTTTATGGAAGGCGACACGTGGACAGTGGAGTAGCCAACCCCGGAAACATGATGCTCTGCCCAGACTGCCGGGCGGAGAACATCGAGGGCGAGGAGGTCTGCGAGGCTTGCGGCGCCGACCTGAGCGCGCTCAAACTGCCCTCCGCTGCGAGCGAGCTCGAAGAGCATCTGATACAGGACCGCCTGGGGGAGGTCGGCGCGCCGGAAGCGCTGGACGTCGCGCCCGGCGACCCTGTCTTCCTCGCCGTTCACTTCATGCGCGACAAGAACATCGAGTGCGTCCTCGTGCGCGACGAAGACGGCAACATCGTCGGCATCCTCACGGAACGCGACATCCTCCTTAAGGCGGCGGGCGCCAAGCAGGACCTGATGGCGATGGCGGTGAAGGACATCATGTCGCCCGACCCGGTGATGCTGCGTGAAGGCGACACGCTGGCGGTCGCCATGCACAAGATGTCGGTCGGCGGCTTTCGTCACATCCCGTTCGTCGCGGGCGACGGGACGACGCTCCTGGTCTCAATCCAGGACGTCTTCCGCCACGTGGCGGAGTTCATCCCCCGCGACTAGCCGGCCGCTTCCTGCCGCGGCGCTCTGATCAGACCTTCCTGCGTCACCGAGAGTACGTGCGTGCCGTCCCGCCGGTGCATCTGGCCGTGGATCAAGGCGCGCGCTGCGTGGGCGATGGGGCTATGGCTGCTGTAAAGAAGCCAGTCGTCGATGCGCGGTTGGTGGTGGAACCAGATAGCGTGGTCCAGGCTGGCGGCCGCGCCGGGCGCGTCGAAGCGCATCATCTTGAGGGCGTGGCGGGCGGTGCTGATGAGGCCCATGTCGCTCGAGTAAGCCATGACGGCGGCGTGGACCGCGGGGTCCTCCGGCAGTACGCCCTTCGGCTTGATCCAGACCTGGCGCAACTCTCGCTCCATCGCCGCCGGATCCTTGGGGTCTGCCGAGCGCACTTCGATCGGCCGCTCTCTGCGCCAGCGCTGGAATCGCTCATTGTCGCGCGGGGCATCGGGCCGGACGAAGTCCCAGTCCGGCATCTTCTCCGGGCCCGGCGCTTCCGGCATCGGCTGCTGGTGGTCCATCCCCTCTTCCGGTCGCGAGAAGCTGCACGACATCTGGAAGATCGCCTCGCCCGCCTGGTAGGCGACGACGTCGCGAGTGGTGAACGTGCGGCCGTCGCGAATGCGCTGGACGACGTAGCGGATGGGCGGGCCGTGGCTGCCGGGGCGCAGGAAGTACGAGTGCAGCGAGTGGATCGACCCTGACTCGACCGTGCGGCTGGTCGCCACGATGCACTGGGCCAGGACGAGGCCGCCGAAGAGGCGCCCCTCGCCCTTGCCCACGTCGCCCAGGAAAAGGTCGCGGTCCAGCTGATCGAGTTCGAGCGACTTGAGCAGCTCGTTGAGCTGACGTGAGCCGGAAGACATGATGAACCTGATTCTAGAGTGCGTGCCTGCTGTGAGCTACATTAGCCGTAGCCGCGTGACTCAGGCTTGTAGGGGTGGTGGATGGTGGGCGGTGCAGGGCTTGAACCTGCGACCTCTTCGGTGTGAACGAAGCGCTCTACCGCTGAGCTAACCGCCCACAGGTGGTGACGGCGCACCGAACGCCAGCTTCGATTGTATGGCTCGCGCCGAAAGGGCGTCAACGCGCCTGAGGCCGGGTTGGTGCGTGGCCCTCGCTCCTACCTCCCGAGCGATTAGGCGAGGGGCAGGGTCGGCTGCAGAAAAAGAGTGGTGGCAGGGGCGGGATTCGAACCCGCGACCAAGGGCTTATGAAGCCCCTGCTCTAACCACTGAGCTACCCTGCCACGAGCTTCGAGTGTAGCAGGGCCATTTCTCGTCGGGCAATCGATGCCTCGCGGACTCGCCGGTCATATAATGAGAGCGAACCGGCGTCTCTATGACGAACGTGAAAACGATACTGGTAGTCGATGACGAGCCCACGCTCGTCGCAACGCTCAAGTACAACCTGGAGCGTGAGAGCTTTCGCGTGCTGGAGGCGGCCGACGGCGAGGCGGCGCTGGAAGCGGCGAGGACCGGCCGCCCTGATCTCATCGTGCTCGACCTGATGCTGCCCGGCCTGAGCGGCCTCGAGGTCTGCCGCATCCTGCGCAAGGAGACGAGAGTGCCGATCATCATGCTGACGGCCAAGGACGCCGAGGTGGACAAGATTGTCGGGCTGGAGACCGGCGCCGACGACTACGTGACGAAGCCGTTCGGCATGCCGGAGCTGATGGCGCGTGTCCGCGCGCTGCTGCGTCGCGCAGAGCCGGGAGCGGACGATGCGCCGGACGTCGTGGAGTCGGGCGACCTGCGTGTCGATCTGGCGCGGCGTGAGGTCCAGCGGGGCGGTTCGCCGCTTCGCCTCAAGCCGAAGGAGTTGGACCTGCTGGGCTTCTTCATGCGCCGCCGCGGCCGGGCGTTCTCGCGCGAGGAGCTGCTGCAGCAGGTCTGGGGCTACGAGTTCGCGGACGACACGCGGACGGTGGACGTGCACGTCCGCTGGCTGCGCCAGAAGATCGAGCTCGACCCGGCGCAACCGTCGCGGCTGATCACGGTGCGTGGCGTGGGATACCGTTTCGAGGGATAGCCTTGGGTAGCCTGCGTTTTCACCTGCTCATCGCCTTCGCCGCGTTAGCCGGGGCCTCCGTCCTGGCTCTCGCAGTGACGACGGCATCTCTAGCGGCCGCCATCGCCGTCGGCGCGATCGTCGCGGTGGGAGGCGCCATCCTCTGGCTCGCGGCGGATCGCGTCGAACGCTCCGTAAGGGTGATCCGCGGCGCCGCGCGGGAGATGGCGCAGGGCGAGTTCGGGACGCGTCTTCCGGCCGAGGACGCCGGTGCGCTCGCAGGCGCCTTCCAGGACTTCAAC
>JADFKG010000072.1 GCA_022565075.1 Chloroflexota bacterium
AAACCAGGTAGCCGATCTGCGTCTGGATGTTGCCCTCCGTGCCGACGCCGCCGTTCAACCAGATCGCCTGCGGGATCGCCAGGCCAAGCGCCGGCACGATGAACCAGGCCGCCTCCTTCGTCTTCACCCAGAGTTGCCGCGCGAAGTCGTCGTGCCGCGCCGCCGCCAGCACGGCGAACAGCACGAGCAGCGCACCGAAGAATACGCCGGCGGAGATGTAGAGCACGCCGTTGAGCCAGAAGCTGAGCCCGAAGAGCACACCCAGCAGCGCGCCGCGTTGGCGCGTCAGCGAAACACCCTCGCGCAGAGGCTGAACGAGGCCAAAGGCCACGAAGAGCACGAGCGCCATCCCGATGATCAGGTGCGTCTGCGTCAGGTAGACGTTGGGGGTGTTGAAGATCGTAATGATGTCGATGCCCCGGCCGACGTCGTAAGGCCCGACAGCCAGGTAAGTGCTGTGCTCCTCGAACCAGTGCGCCGGCTTCAGCGCTTCGCCGACACCGTCGAACTGCTCGAAGTAGCGGACGAAGGCGAAGGAGCTGTTCGTGAGCAAGAGCACCACGGCAACCAGGCCGGTCCAGACGCCGAAGTTACGTAAGCTCCCCGGATCCTTCGTGCCGCCTCCGTAGCCGGCGAAGAGGAGCCGCGCGAGCGCAAAGAGCAGCATCATCATCGCCGCGAAGCCCAGCGCGCCCGGCAGGTTGAACGCCATCGGCACGTTGAATCCGCCCTTCTCCAGCGCGCCGGCGAAGAAGTCGTAACCGAAGTGGTAGCGGATCGGCTCGTTAGCGTAGAACGGGTATTCGGTCGGATAGTTGTCGCCCTGCGAGAACGAGCGCGCCAGCGACACGTGTAGCGCCGTGTCGCCCCAGGTGTTCGCTGAGACCACCACCGGGTTGCCGGGCGCATCGTCGCTGACCGACAGACGCTGGTCCATCAGCCAGAACGAGAAGATCAGCGCCAGTCCGATAAGCGCGATCTCGAGCGGCCTGAGACGGAAGTCAGCGAGCCGCAGGCGCCGCACAAGCGCCACGAGCACGCCAACGCTGACGACGATCGAGACGACGATGCCGACGACGAGCGATTCGTCGGTCAGCGGCGACAGACCGAGAGCGACGATATAGGTGACCCAGGCGGCGATAACGATGCCGGCGATGAAGCCGCCGGCCAGCCGCACCATCACCGGCGCGTTCGGCAGAAGCACCGTGACCGCGGCGATGCCCGCGAGGGCGAGGCTCAAGAGGTAGACAGCGGCAAGCATGCCCTAATACCCCTTAGCGCCAGGAGCCGAACCAGTAGTACTGATTGTCCAGCCACTGCGGTACGTCGACCGCCGCCAGGTGCGGATAGAAGTAGACGAACGTCACGCCGACCGCCACCAGGAAGACGATGGCGATCTGTCGCGACCGATCGAAGCGGCTCTCGTTCCACAGCCAGTGCACGACGTACCCCAGCGCCAGCACGGCGAACACGAACGCCGGTATGTAGTGGTAGGAGAAGAGCGTGCGTGGGTTCGTGGCCCAGAAGAGCCAGAGCACCAGCCAGCAGACGAAGACGAAGATCAGCGCCGCCTGCCGCTCGCCCAGGCGGCCCCAGATGGCGATACGCGATCCTTTCTCGATGCGGATGCGAACGAACTTGACGCCCTGCCAGAGCGAGAACGCCAACGCCGGCAGCGACATCCAGTAAACGAGCGGATTGCCGAGGTTGTAGATCTTGCTGTGCGTGCCGCCCTCAACCCAGAAGAAGACGGGGCGCGCGTTAATCGGCCACTGCCAGAACTCCGACTGCCAGCCATGCGAGGCCGTGAGACCGGAGTGGAACTTGTACGCTGAATCGCTCAGGTACCACCAGTGTTCCAGTCCTTGACCTTGCAGGAACATCGGGATGTACGTCGCCATGTAGACGGCGAACGGCAGTGCGATGAAGAAGATCGGCAGGGAAAGCGCCGCCTGCAGATACACCTGCGCGCGCGGTTTCAGGCGCAGCACAGGATCGCTCGCGATCGCCAGGAGGCCGCCGAGGATAACGAACAACCCGAGCGCCGCCGGCGCCCCGGACGGGATCAGCATCGTGGACGATAAGTGACCTTCGCTGATGTACAGCGGCACCGATGCCGCCGCGCCGAGGGCGATAAGAGCCGTGCCGGCTAACAGCACGCGCTCCGCCGGTCTTAGCTCGCGGTCGGGTTGGGACTCCCGCCAGCGCACGTAGAAACGCCATATGAAGTACAGCAGGATTGGGAAGACGATGAACGCCACGTTCCACTTGGTGGCTGCGCCCAAC
Source organism: Chloroflexota bacterium (assembly GCA_022565075.1). Classification (GTDB taxonomy): domain Bacteria; phylum Chloroflexota; class Dehalococcoidia; order SM23-28-2; family RBG-16-64-32; genus CF-162. The sequence goes on from JADFKG010000072.1 coordinate 2,287, forward strand.
CCTAAGAAGACCCCGGCTAAAGCCCATCGGTTAGAGACAAGGAAGTACAGCGTGCCGACGATGAAGAAGAGCACCAACGAGTCTGGTGTCCCTATCCGCGCATGCGCGAACACCAGTCCGTCTGCCGCCAGCAAGAAGCTCGAGGCCAGGCCCGCGATCTCGCTGCGGAAGAGCGTCCGCGCCAGCAGGTACATGAAGACGACCGCGCCGACGCCGGCCAGCGCGCCCGGCATCCGCCAGCCGACCGGGTCGAACTGGAACTTCGGGTCGAACCTCTTTTCCGGATCGTCCTTCTCGCTGAAGCAATTGTTGGTGCCACCCTGGTAGTCCTTGTGACCATAGAGAGCCTGGCTTCCGGCCATCAGCAACTTGGAGAGCGGCGGATGCGTGTTCTCCCTGCCAATGAAGGCGTAGGTGTTGTCGAAGTCGTAAAGGATCGACACACCGGCGGGCGGGAAGTAGACCTCGTCGAAGTAGCACTCCTCCGGCTGGTCCAGGCGCCAGAGACGCGTGAAGCCGGTGAAGAAGATGATGGCGATGAAGGCGATGTGGTAGTAGTTCACCGTGCGGCGACCGATGCGCAGGTGCGGCGCAGAGTCTGTCACGTCGCCTCTGGTCCGGGCGGCCGTCTCTCAAGCCGAACGTACGTCCCCACAAGGAGCACAAGGAACGACACGACCATGACGATCGAGAAGAACTGCACCGTCTCCAGACGCCCCAGGAGCGGCAGGCTGGTGCCGAACAAGTCGCTCTTCTCCAGCCAGTCGTAGAGCCCCTCTACGCGCAGGTCGTTCGGATAGTAGTAACCGTAGACGTGATAGAGGTTGACGAAGTGCGACACCGCCAGGACCACGAACATCGCCCAGAGGAGCCGGCTGTTGATCAGGACCGCCGCCACGAGCAGCGGCAGGAAGGCGGCGAAGACGTAGCGCTCGTGCATGCGCGTGAGGAAGAAGTAGAACGCCATCACCGACAGCGCGACGCCCAGCGCCAGGTAACCGGTGCCCTGGGCCTTGCGCAGGCTGAAAACGACACCCGCGATCGCCACGAAGAAGAAGGTGAGGCCCCAGTAGCGCGTCTCTATGCCGAGCCACGTCGTGCCGTCTGTCCCGCCACAGGAATCACACCTGAACCCCTGGTCGAATAGGCCGCCGAAGTTCCAGAAGTTGTACGCCCAGAAGGAGTTCACGCGGTAGTTCGCAACGTTCGATGCGTCGTACAGCACCTCGACCAGCCGCCACGGCTGCTCCAGGAAGAACGGCGTGATCAGCACCAGCATGACGAGCAGCGGAACGACCGAACAGAGCGCGATCGGCCGCCAGTTGCCCCAGTTGTCTCGGATGATCCAGAACGCCAGGAACGGCAAGGCGGCGATCGCCTGCGGCTTCATCAGGAAGCCGATCGTAAAGGCGACGGCGCCGTGCACCGGCTTATCGCGGCCGATGTAGTAGACGCTGAGCAGGAGGAAGAAGGCGAGTATGCTGTCCACCTGGCCCCAGATCGGCCCGATCCAGAGCGCCGCCGGGAAGAACACGTACAGCGCCGTCGCGCCCAGCCGCACACCCGGCTTCTGGTCCACAAGTATGCGGTAGATCAGGAACGCGGAAGCGATGTCGGCGATGATCGACGGTATCTTGAGGATGTACTCGTACTGGTCCGGCGAGAAGCCGAATATCTGGTTCGCCTCGCCGATGAACCAGAGCACGTACATGTACCCCGGCGCATAGTCCGTGAACGACGTTTCGTTGTAGAAGTTCCAGGGGCCTTCGGTGGCGAGGCTGTTCGACCAGGCCTGGAACGTGCCGATGTCCACACCGAATCCGGGGAGAAAGGCGAGACCCAGCCGCAACACCAGTCCGGCCGCAAGCAGCATCTCGATGCCGGGCAGGCGTACGGAGAACTTGAAGAGGTCGGTCGATGCGGGTGGAGGGCCGGCGTGAGCCTCGAGATTCGCCATCTAGTGTCTGAGAATTGCGATCAACCTATGCAAAACGACGCGTGGACGGGATTTCCTATCAGTCTACTTGAGCTAGATACGGCAAGCAATCAAGCGCGGATGCGCCCCGGATATGTTGAGCAGCAAGATATATCGTAAACGGGTGCTCTGCTAACATCTGCCTGATGAAGCGTCGGTATTTTCTCGGCATTGTCGTCCTGCTCATCGGCGGCCTGGCAGCGCTCGCCTGCGGTGACGACAACGGCGGCAGCGGCAGCGAGGAGTTCGCTTTCGGCCTTCGCGCGGAGACTGTGGTCGCCGACGGCCTGGCCGATGACGTCAGCGCGATCGCCTTCGCGCCTGACGGCCGCATCTTCTTCGCCGAGCAGTTCAAAGGCACGATCCGCATCATCAACGCCGACGGCACTCTGCAACCGGAGCCGTTCACCCAGATCGTCGTCGCCGACTGGCTGGGACAGGACTGGGGCCTCACCGGCCTGGCGCTCGACCCGGACTTCGAGGCCAACCACTTCGTCTACGCCTTCTACACCGAGTTCCTGCGCACAGTCTCGATCCCACGCGATGATGGCGAGCCTGCAGAACATGACGTTGCCCGACCGAAGCTCGTGCGAATGACAGAGGTGAACGGCCGCAGCCAGGATCTCACCGTTATCTCTGAGGACTTCCCGGAGACCTCCGACCTCGCGCCCGGCTACAACGCTAACGGCGAGCTGCACTTCGGCCCGGACGGCTTCCTCTACGCCAGCGTCGGCGACTACGACCTGTTCGACAAGACCCCCGACCTGATTACGGATCTGGGGACGCCTGTCGGCAAGCTGCTGCGCATGACGAAGGCCGGCGCGGCGGCCCCGGGCAACCCCTTCGAGAATGATCAGACCGCCGACGCGCGCATCTTCGCTTACGGCTTCCGCGAGCCGTTCCCCTTCACCTTCTCCGCCACGGGTGCCATCTACGGCACCGACAACACGACGATCAGCTGCGAGGAGTTGAACGTGATCGAGGCGGGCGGCTACTACGGCTGGCCGGAGATGGGCGAATTCCCCTTTGACGACTGCCTGGCGGCGCCCGGCAACCAGGCCATACACCACTTCTCCCGCGAAGGGCTTGAGCCGAACGCCTTCGTCTCGTTCGTAGAGATGTCGGGCCTGTCGTTCCTGGCCAACAGCAGCTACGAGCTCCTCGGCGACTCTCTGATCGTCTGTGAGAGCCAGAAGGGCGCCGCCGCCGACGGTACACACACCGACGGCGCCCTGCTCGCCCTCACCGTCGCCGGCAACCAGGTTACCGCCAGCGAGGTCATCACCAACTTCTGCTTCGGCGAGGCGCACGTCGACCCTGACGGCACCATCTACTACGCCACGCGGACTGAGATCCGGCGGCTGGTGGACGACCCCGCGCGGCTCGCCCCTGACCCCTTCTGATGTCCTCGCGCCCTCAACGCCGCCGCCGCAGGCAGCGGGATCAGATGCGGCCCATCATCGGTCGCACGGAGCTAATCGCCACGGGCCTCGTCCTGGCGGCCGCGGGCGTGGCGTTGGGCCTCGTGCTCCTGCTGACGGGCGGCGATGACGACGGCGGGGAGGCCGTCCAGGCGACAGCGAACGCCACCGCTACGGGTACGCCGTTCGAACCCGTGGACGCCGATGGGCAGGCGATAATCGACCTGGGCAGACGCTCCGTAGAGGCGCTGCCCGACGGCGAGTGGCCGGGGCTCTATGACGCGTTTGCACAGGAGTTCCGCAGCCGCTGCACGTTCAGCGACTTCGTCTCCGCGGGTGAGACGGACACCGCCGACCTCGGCGTCTTGCTGCAACAGATCCGCTTCAAGTACCTGATCGACGTCAGCCTGTCCGGCGATACAGCCAGCGCCGTCATCGTCGGAGCGCTCTCCGATGACGAGTACACGATCCAGACGGCCTACGTGCGGGAGAACAGCGTATGGAAGATCGCTCCAGCGCCCGGCACGACCGGCTGCAGCGGCTTCAACCGGCTATCCGGCTAAAGGGCCGCCTTCTGGCCCGCTGCCGGCTCCACGACGCCTCACGACCGCCCACGCCACGCCACCGGCCACGACGAGCCCGACCGAGACGATCAGGGCCCAGATGAGCACACCGGCGCCTCCACCGTCCTCGTCGCCCTCTCCGGTCACCAACGTCTGAGACGCCGAATCACTCGGTGAGGCGCCTTGAGTGCCGCCAGCGAGCGGCTCAGCGCCGTTGGTGGCCGTCTCCTCGCCGGCTGCAGGCGTCTCATCACCGCTGGCGGGCCCGCCCAGTGGCGGCAGAGTCGGCCCGCCACCCCCCGGCGTCGTCGGCTCTGACGTTCGCGGCGCCGGCGTGTGCGGAACGGCGGTGCCGCTTGGCGGCGCGTCCTGCTCTACGCAGATCAAGCCGTCGAACAGCAGGGGGGCCGTTTCGCCCTCCTCATCGGCGTGGAGCAGCACGCGCAGGCGGAGGTCAGTACAGGCACCCGGGTTGCCCACGACCGTGAACGTTATGTCAGCAAGCACCGTCTGCTCTTTGAGGCCGCCACTACCGTCGTTGAAGATCAGAGCGCCCAGCGTGGTCAGCGTCTCCACGACGCCATCGTCGTCCCTATCCTCGACGACGCAGAGACCGATCGCTGTCGAGTCCGGCGGCGGGTCCAGTGTGTCGCAGTTGCGGCTCGACGTGGTCACGACGCCGGGGTCAAAGAGCACGTCGATCGCCCAGACGGCCAGCGTCTCTGCCGGTGGGTCGGCGATCAACTGGACGGTGGTTACACCGCCCGGCGCGACCTCAATCGCCGCCGGCGATATCGAGACCTCGTTCGCGTCGGCCAGAGCCGGCCCGGGATGCGCGACCAACGATGACGCCGCCGTGACCATAAGAACGGCTCCGGCCAGAAGAACCGGCCGGAGCCATCTGCAGTCGATCACGATCGTCAGTCTGAGACGGTGACTGTCGTCGCCACGTCCGGACAACCCGCCGACTGGGACACAGACAGGCCGGCATCGTGACGCAGCGTCTTGAGCGAGTCGATCGGGTTCACTGCGCCGCCACAGTCGATGTCGTTCCAGAGGCGCGGTGTCCCGTCCACGGTAACGTTAGAAGCGATTTCCGGGCAGTCGCCCGTCTGCGAAACCGACAGTCCGGCATCGGATCGCAGGGTCTTGAGTGAGTCGATCGGGTTCACCGCGCCGCTGCAGTCGCTGTCGCCCCACAGGCGCTCCGTGCCAGGCTCTTCGACGATGCATATCTCACCGTCCGTCGTCGCGGGGACGGTCTCAGGGCTCTCCGGATCAGGGCCGAGGTGTGAGACGACGTTGATCGTCAGGGCCGAGCACTCACCAATGGCGCCGACGGCCGAGAACACAATCGACGCCAGTGTGGTCTCATCGTCAAAACCGCGCTTCGTATCCAGGAACAAGATCGCACCCACGACGACGACCGTCTCTTTATCCGGCCCGCCCTCCTGGTCGTCGGCCTCGCAAGCGCTGACGAACACACTGCCCGGCGGGCTGGCGGCAGGCGTGCAGCTGTCGACACTCACAACCGCGGGATCATAGACGACGTCGATCACCCAGGTGGCCAGACTCTCCGTCGGCGGCATTGAGACGAGGGCCACGGACGCTGTGGCGCCGACGCCGATCTCTTTGTCCGCGGGTGAGATGGCCAGACTGTTCGCTCCGCCCGCTTCCGTCCCGTGAGACGTCAGGAACATCAGCGAAACCGCGGCCAGCGCAATCGCCGCCGCGATGGCCAGGCGAAATGACAGTCCAAGGGTGCGAGTCATGGTGCTGCCTCCTGTCGGATCTGGGTGCGATTGAGGGCCGTTCAGGAGCCTGCCTGAACCCCGAAATAGGAGTGACTAACTAGCCGCAAGTGTAGCAACTCACCATTGGTTTGGGAAGCGATCAATGGCCTTCGCGTGGTTGAGGAAAAGAGAAAAAGGGAGGGACTCCTTTACAGGAGCCCCTCCCACTAATTACGGGTGGATAGAGCTAGTTCTCGCGGCCAGCGCGGGCCAAGACCCAGGCGCCACCTGCGACCACAGTCAGACCTGCGGCAGCGAGTAGCCACGCCATGGAGTTGGCGCTGCTGGTGCCTACCGAGCCACCAGTGCTCGGAAGGTCAGCCGGGGTCGCGGTCGGCGCGTCCGTCTCGGCGGGAGTGGCGATCGTGATCGCCCCGTTGGTCGGCGTCACGGTGAGGTCGTCACCCACTGTGTCGGACAGCACCAAGGTGGACGTGTCGACGGTAAGGTCGGCGGTGCCCTCCGGGCCGTTGGAGAGGAAGGTGATCGTGCCCAGCTCGATGTCTCCCGAGAGGCCGGAAACCTTGCTGCCGTTAAGGCGAACCGTGTTGGAGGCTATGACGTCGATCGAGCATACGCCTTCAGCAGACGTGCACTCGGTCGCCGTGACCAGTGTGGAGTCGTACCCGACGTCGACGCGGTACGCACCGAGCTCATCGACCGTGGCGGTTACGCTGATCGTTACGGTCCCGCCGGGCTCGACCGTCGCCGAGCCCACGGTCAGGTCGCTAACACTCGCTGCACGGGCAATGCCCAGGAACGCGAGCGCGGCGACTGTGGCGAGGATGGCCACGGCTGCCGCCGTGGTCCATCCCCTGCTCATCGCTGTGTTCAATGTCATTTCCCTATGACCTCCTTAATTGTCCTTGTTGATGACTATTGCTGTGGAATGCGGACCTCTTGCCCAATGTCCGGACAAGGCTCCTCCTGGATGTAGAACAGGCCTGCGTCGAACCTGAGAACCTTCAGGGAGTCGACCGGAGTTAGTTCACCACTGCAGTCTGCGTCTCCCCACTTATCGTTGGTGGTCTGGCTATCCCAGATGACGTCCAGGTCGGTACCCGGAAGCGGGCAGTTCGCGTCCTGAGACACGCTCAGACCAGCGTCTGCGCGGAGCATCTTGAGAGAGTCAACCACACCTACCCCGCTGCTGCAGTCGATGTCGGCCCAGAGGTTCTCCTGGTTGGCCGGCGTCGGCGTTGGAGTGTCGGCCGGCGGATCTGTCGGAACCGGCGTGGGCGTCGGGTTCAGGATCTTGTCGAACGTCACTGTGCCTTCAGGATCGTAGGCCGTGACGATGACGTTGACCGGGCCAAGCAGGCTCTCTGTGATGTGGATCCAGGCCTGGCACTCATCGTCCACAACGACTGCCTGTGTCAGGTCAGAGTTGCCAGAGAGAGCTGTGTCGAACGTGGTCACGTCGGCCGTCTTCGTGGTCCAGGTGCCGAGTTGGGCAGCCGGGTTGCCGTTGATGTCCGCGAAGATGGTCCCTGCCGACGAGTCGATGGTGAAGACCACCCGCTCGTCCAGGACCGAGTGCAGTGTCTTCTGACCCGCTCCGTCGTTAAAGGCGCGGCAGAAGCCGTCGCGGTCGGTCACGTGGAAGACGACGTAGTTGAACTGGGCGTTCTCGCCCTGCTCGATCGTTACTTCCTTGATTCCGCCCCACGTCCAGTCGATCGCGACTGTGTTGCTCTCGATCGCGAAGTGCTTGCGCTTGTCGGGGTAGTCAACCGAGGCGCTCAGGACGCTTGAGCCAACAAGGTCATCCTTCTCGCAGTAGTAACCGCTGAGGAGAACGATCATGTGGCCCGCAGCACTGGCCGAGCTCTCGCAGTCGTCGAACGTGAGATTCGCGTCACCGTTGATCCAGGTCATGGCTTCGCCGTGGTTATCCGTGTAGACCTTGGTCATGTGGTAGCCACCGGTTGGCACACCGGAGCCGTCACCACACGGGTCGGTGCCGCCAGGCAGGAACACGTGGGCATCAGTCGACGGGCCGGCGCAGGACAGGACTTCGGCGCCGTTGTCGGCCAGGTCGTTCCAGAAGTCGTACGGGCCGGTCTTGGCGCCGGGGCCGCCGAAGGTGTTCCACAGGTAACCGCTCAGGTCAGCGGTGATCGGAGCGATATACGTCGAGGCCGGAATGCTTATCGCGTAGAACGGGTTGTTGCTGGCAGATGAGTCGTAGATG
>JADFKG010000073.1 GCA_022565075.1 Chloroflexota bacterium
GCCGATCGCATCCTCCTGCTCGACCACGGCCGCCTCGTCGAAGACGGCTCGCACGACGACCTCGTCGCCCGCGACGGCCACTACGCCGCCCTCCACCGCCAGTGGCGCACCGGCACCCAGCCCACCACCGACCCCGAAGCCGCCTGAGCGGCCTCGCCGCCTCTGATACGATTAGCCCACCGTTAGGGGGATCGAGTCTGCCAATGCACCCTCGTGAAGAACCAGACCAGCCTCGGCTGCGAATTAGAGGCGCCACTCCAGGGCGAGTATTGTTAGGGTTCGCCATACTCGCAGCAGTCGTCGCCATGAGCATAGCAGCTGGCCTTTGGCGGCTCACCGCACTATCGGGAGTCATATTCGTGTACATTACTGCTGACGTAGTCAGGCGCTCAGAATGGAATGGCCGGCCAATAATCCGTGCCCTGGCCGGTCTGTCGACGTTCGAGGAGGGTTGGCGGGCTATACCTCGAGACCTGTTCGCCCTGACCTCCATCATTGTTGCCAGCCTCGTTAATGCGCTCATTTTTGGCCTGATATTTGGCTCGTCTCCCACGTGGTTGATCGTTGTGGGATGGAGTGTGGTCGTTTCGATAGTGGCGTCGATCATGTTGGTCCGGGAGATTCGCCGCCGTTCGAAGAGCGATGACACAACGTAGCGGCCACTACGCCGCACTCCACCGCCAGTGGCGCACCGGCACCCAGCCCACCCCCGAGCCCGAAGCCGACTGAGCGTGCACCGCCGCCTCTGATACGATTAGCGCACCGTGAAATACCACCTCGCGCAGTGCAATGCGTTCGGGCGGCGGGAGTCAGCACGCCTCGGCCATCCATTGCCGTGACATATATACGTACTAGGCCAATAGATCTCTACATCGCGTCGATTCTCGGCGCGGGCTATGCTTTCCTCGTCGCGCTCATTGGAGCTACGGCACAGGAGCCTATTCTCCTCGCGCATGGCCTTATCGGATTGTTGCTTTACGCGTCGGTTGCGCTGTTCGCTCAAGCCATCGCGGAGACGGCTAATCCTAGACGCTGGATTCTGCTCATCATCCTTTTGGCCGTAATACTCGCATTCGCATCAGCCGCGGTCACGAGTCTGATTGGGTACAGCCCAGCAGTGATTGCCCTTGTCGTAGCCTGCATCCGCGGTCTTCGGTCCGAACGCACGGATGACCCAACCCCTAGCTGATCCAGCGTGCCCCGCCGACTCTGATACGATTAGCGCACCGTGAAATACCACCTCGCGCAGTACAACATCGCCCGCCTCGTCGCCCCGCTCGACGACCCGCGCATCGAGCCCTTCATGTCCGCTCTCGACCCGCTCAACCGTCTCGCCGAAGAGTCGCCCGGCTTCGTCTGGCGGCTCCAGACCGAAGAGGGCAACTCCACCGCCGTCCGCGTCTACGACGACCCGCTGATCATCGTCAACTTCAGCGTCTGGGAGTCCGCCGACGCCCTCTTCGACTACGCCTACAAGTCCGGCCACGCCGCCATGTATCGCCGTCGCCGCGAGTTCTTCGATCTGCACGAGAAACCGTACCTCGTCTGCTGGTGGATCCCCGCCGGCCACGAACCAACCGTCGAGGAGGCCGAAGAGCGCCTTCGTTATCTGGAGGATCACGGCCCGACGCCTCGCGCCTTCACCCTCAAGCAGCGCTTTCCTGCTCCTGACCGCGCCGCCGCGATACAATCGCCCTCGTGACCGACTGGAAGCCCATCGTCGGCGACAAGCTGACCACGCCCGAAGACGCCGTCAACCTCATCAAGGACGGCGACCGCGTCGTCCTCGGCATGATGCACCTCACGCCGCTTCAGCTCTGCCGCGCCCTCGCCGACCGCCACCAGCAGCTCTCCGGCGTCACCGTCGACGCCTCGCTCTGCGCCTTCATCAAGTGGTGGCCGCACGGCCCCGAGACCGGCCTCACGATCGAGTCCTTCTTCCTCCTCGAGCAGGACCGCCCGCTCTTCGGCCGCGGCCAGCTCGAATACCGCATCGCTCCCCCTTACCGCGACGAGGCCAGCCGCTGGACGCACTTCCCCATCGACGTCTTCATGACGCAGGTCACGCCCCCGGACGCCGACGGCTGGTGCAGCTTCGGCCTGTCGCTCTGGGGCGCCCGCCGCGCCGCCACCGAAGCGAAGATCGTCCTCGCCGAGGTCAACCCCCGCCAGGTCCGCACCGGCGGCGACAACCGCATCCACATCGACGAGATCGACCGCTTCGTCGAGACCGCACCCGAGTGGCGGCTCCTCCGCCCGCCGACCCGCAACGACGAGGAAGAGGCCGTCGCCCAGGTCATCTGCGCCCTCGTCGCCGCCGAGCTCATCCACGACGGCGACACCTTCCAGATCGGCACCGGCAAAATCCCGGCCGTCCTCAGCGTCTTCCTCGAGGACAAGATCGACCTCGGCGTGCACACGGAGCTCATCTTCGGCGGCATCCCGCAGCTCGTCGAGGCCGGCGTCATCACAGGCAAGCGCAAGTCGCTCAAGCCCGGCATCGTCACCGCCGCCTCGTTCGCGCAACTGACCGAGGAGGAGCGCAGCCTCGTCGACGGCAACCCCGCCTACGAGCTCTACGAGATGGCCTGGACGAACGACATCAAGACGATCGCCGCCCACGACAACATGGTCGCCGTCAACAACGCCCTGCTCGTCGATCTCACCGGCCAGCTGACGGGCGAGAGCATCGGCTCGCGCATCTACAGCGGCACTGGCGGCGCCTTCGCCTTCGCGGCCGGCGCCATGCACGCCGACAACGGCCGCTCGATCATGGTCCTCCCCTCAACCAGCCTCATCGCCGGCGAGCGCCGATCGCGCATCTTGCCGGTCCTGCCAACGGGCACCGTCGTCACCGTGCCGCGCCACTACGCGGACATCTTCGTTACGGAGCACGGCATCGCCCGCCTTCGCAACAGGACGCTGCGCGAGCGTGTCAACGAGATGATCGGCATCGCGCACCCGGACTTCCGGCCGGAACTCCGTCGCGAAGCCGCGAACCTGGATCTGCTCTAGGCCCCGGCCAGGCGTTCCAGCAGCTCGGCGTACTGCAGCAGATGCCGCGTCGCCAGGAACCGCTCGCGCACGCGGTCTCGCGCGTTGTCGCCCAGCTTCGTCCGCAGCTCCTCGTCCTTGAGCAGCCGCTCGAGCGCTGAGGCGAACTCATCGGCGTCCTCCGGATCGCTCAGGAGTAGCCCGCTGACCCCGTCCTCAATCTGGTCCGGAATCCCACCGACCGCACTCCCCACCACCGGCCGCGCCTTCCACATCGCCTCCGTCACAGTCAGCCCGAAGCCTTCTTTCAGGCTCTTCTGGACGATGATCGTGGCGTGCCGCTGAAGCGCGTTCACGATCGCCGCATTCTCCTCGCCGTCGGTCATCGGCAGGCACGCCAGGTGCACGCGCTCTCGATAGCCCTCGGGCAGCTCTCGCCACGCTGCTTCCACCTCGTCCAGCGTCCCCTTGCCTTCCGGGTCATCGGACACGGCCGCCACGTTCGGCCCCGCCAGCACCAGCTCGGCGTTCGTATCGAACCCTCGCTCCAGCAGTCGCACGAAGCCCTGCATCACGCCCACGTGGTCCTTTAGCGGGTCCCAGCGCGAGACCTGCACGATCAGCGGCGTGTCCCACGCGGGTGCGCGCCCGGACCGCACAACGTCCGCCTGTCGGTCCACCTGGCCCGGAGACCCGTCCTGGCGTGTGAACACCGGCGCTGCTTCGCTCTTCGCCTCGATTATCCCGGCCTTATCCAGGATCGCGCGCGCCGTCTCCTCGCTCATCTCCTGGTTCTTCGGACTGAACGGGTCGATCGACGGCGGCACGATCACGCTGCGGCCGTGGTCACAGCAGTCCGGGATGTACTGCTCTCGCGTGAAGACGTTCAGCGGCACCTTCTTCAGATACGGCGCCAGGAAGTCCCAGCCCAGATCGACCTCGGGTCCCGGCTCGTCGTTGCCCACGTGACAGCGCCAGATCACGATCGCGCCGTGCGCAATCAGGTGCGGCGCCATCCCCGCCGTCTGCGGGTCGTGCAGAAGCACCAGGTCGCCCGGACTCACCATCTCCATCAGCCTCGCCGCGTTCTCTTGCGACACCGCCTCGTAAACGGCGCGCTCCGCATCGCCCAGGTCGCTGCCATCACCGCGCGAGCCGTGCAGCGCGTGGTGCAGCCGCTTCGTCAGGCGGAAGAACTCCTCGTTGCCCTCGATCACCGCCCAGCGCGCGTCGAAGCCCAGGCCCCGCACGTACGGCATCAGGCTGTGCAGCATCTCCGCCACGCCGCCGCCGTGCGCTGTCGAGTTCACGTTCCAGAGCCGACGGCCCTCCAGCCCGCTCCTCGCGGCATCAGCCTTCGCCTTCAGCCGCGCGATCGGCTCCTCGCCCACCAGCGGGATCAGCCGGTCGATCGACTGGCTGGCTATCGGTACCTCACGTAGTCCCGTCACGCTCTCTATCATTGTCACTCGCTTCTATTACCCCAACTCGCTATTTATAACGCCACGTACTTGTAAGCGTTATCGTTTCTCAACATAACTGCGCAGCATTACCCAACGTTACAAACGAATACGCGCAGGAAGGGGTCGGATTCCCGCGGTGTGCCGGGTGAGCGGGGTGCTAGTTGCGCCGGAAGATGCCGGCGATCTTCGTCAGCAGACCCGACCCGCCCACGTCCGGCGGTGCCGTCAGCGGAGCGTACTTCGATAGCTCCTCGGCCAGCGTCTGCTCGCGGATCACCCCGTAGAAGCGGCGCACCGCCTTACCCCGCCGCGCCAGAATGAACGTCGGCGTCGACGTGACGCCGAAGCGCTTCGCCATGTCCGGACGGTCGTACGTGCTCACGGCCACGAACTCGATGCTGCCCCGGAATCGCTTGCCCAGCCGCTCGAATATCGGCGCCATCACCTTGCACGGCGGGCAAGTGTGCGACCAGAACGCCAGGAACGTATGTGAGTCAGACCCCACCTGGTCCCAGAACGCATCGTCCGTGTACTCTTCGCTCTTCATCGCACCCTCCAGTCTACCGCACGACTCTCTACGCGCCCTCGTACACGGGCGACTCGTCGTTGAACGCCGCCCAGGCGAACCACAGGGGAGTGTCGGCGATCACCGGCTCCAGCTTCTCACCCGCCAGCGGGCCGTCCACGCCCTTTCCCAGCAGCGTCCACTTCGTCCCCGTCTCGTTATCCTCGAACAGGTCCTCCCCGGCCGGGCGGAACGTCAGCAGCTGCCCGTCCACCGTGCGTGAGTACGCCGCCCCGGTGCCGACGGCGCGCCCTTCGGCGATCTCCGGGTCCGACAGCGCCGACGCCGTGCTTTCGTCCCCCCAGAAGACGACGATCGGCTGCCCCGCCACTTCGTCGTTCACCGCCCGCTCCTCCGATATCAGGCTGAACGGGTACGCCTTGTTCGTCTCGCCCAACACCACGGCCAGCACGCGCTCCATCGCCGGATAGCGGTCGTCCACCTCGCCGCTGAACAGGAACGGCCGCGACGCCGAATCATAGAAGGAGTACGGATTGATGCCGTACGAGCGCCCGAACCCGGTGTCCTGCGAAAGCACCGTCCCCTCCGGGAACTCCTCCCGGAACGTCTCCCAGGAAACGATCGTCACCGGCACGAACACCAGCTGCGTCCCCGCCAGCTCACCAACGATCCCCTCGCCCGATATCTGCTGCCACAGCGACTCCGTCTGCCGGTCCCACATCACCAGATCACTGTTCCGCAGCAACCCCGACACACCGAACGTCAGCACCTGCCCCTTAACCTCTCGCTCGAAGCCAACTGCCGAGTTGCAGAGCGGGCAGTACGTCACCGCCACGGGTACGCCGCCCAGCACGTCGTTCACGACCTCGTGCCACGTCAGGATGCGCAGCGGATAGGCCCTCGTCTCGCCGCCGGCCTTCGCCAGCGCCACCGGCTCGCGGTCGTCCAGCCACTGCGACGCCTCCGCCACCGTCTCCAGCTTGGGCTCGTCGATCGGCCGTATCACGTCGCGCGGGTCTGCCGCGGACAGGCCGCGCCGCAGCTCCGACAGGTCGATCGTCGCCTTCGACCAGTCCGTGTTCCAGCCCTGAACGTTGGGGATGTTCTCTGGCTCCCCCGTCGTACTCACGTCCGATTGGCTCGCCGGTGACTCGCCGGGAGATGGGTTGCCTGACGAGTCACCAGCGGAGCCGGTACCGCAGGCAGCCGCGAGAAACCCCACGGCGAGGAGACAAAAACTGAGCCTGCGGGCGTTGGAGGTTGTAACTCCCTTGATGAAGTGCATGACATCTACAGTCTTCCGCACTCTATTCTCGGCTGTCTGTGCCGAAGAGATGTGTAATTGGGACTACAGTACCGGCGCCATCAGCGCCCTCGCCCGCAGATTCGCGCCTTAGGCCGCCGTCAGTCTCGCTCCGGCCGCTCGGCCGCCACGATCTCCCGCAACGCCTCCCCGTCCTCGATCACGACCCGGCCCCGTTCCAGCGATACCGTGCCCTCCGACTGGAACTCGCCCAGCGTGTTCGTCACCGTCTCACGGTACGTACCCAGGCTGTCTGCCAGCTCCTGGTGCGTCGTCTTGATCTCGTTCGTCTCCTGGCTCTCCGCCAGCCTCAGGAGCGCCGCCGCCACCCGTGCCGACATGTCCCGCAGCAGACCCTCCTCCAGCCGCTCCTCCAGCTCCTTCATCCGCCGCGACAGGTGCCCCATCAACCGCAGTCCAATGCTCGGATAACGCATCACCAGCTCCTCGATGTCGTGGCGGCTCATCACGCAGAGGATCGAGTCCTCCTGCGCCTCCGCATAGCTCTCCGAAAGCGTCGTCCCCGTGAACTCCATCTGCCCGAACAGCGTCCCTGGCTCGATCACCGCCGTCACCAGCTTCTTGCCTTCAGGCGTGATCCGGTAGATGCGCACCTTCCCCTTCTTCAGAAGAAAAAGCGCCTCCGCCGTCTCGCCCGGTGTGTAGACCAGCCGGCCGCGCTCGCACGACGTCATCACCGTCATCCGCTCCACGTCGCCCATCTGCTCCTCGCTCAGCTCATGGAACAGATCCGACGCGCGGAGCAGGCCGAACTTGCGCACGGCGTTCTCGTCGTTGCGCTGCTCCGGGGTCAGCTTGTTGATGAATCGCCTGATCATCTCGTCGCGCGGGTCGCCCGGATTGCCAGCATCGCCTCCAGCTCCGCCGGTGACGGGTTCCCCAGTGAGATTATCTCACCATCCAGGATGTATGTGGGCGTCGCTGTCACCTTGCTTCGGTAGACGCCGTCTGTCGAGCCGATGTCGACGATCTCCACCTGCATCTCCGGAAACGCCCCACGCGCCCGTTCGGCCAGCTCAAATGAACGCTGGCACCCGAAACAACCGTCCTGGACGTAGATCTCTAATAGCACGTAGGCCTCGCCACTAGAATGAGCCCCGCTCCAGCGCGCTGATTGTAAGCAGGATTACACGCGTATCCACGTCTTCAGTACTATCTTTTCTTCAACGGAGAAACACGTGAGCAAACGTCACAAGCAATCTGTAAAAGCGTCCAAGCGCAAGCGCCAGGAGGCCCGCCGTCCCAAAGGGCGAGCCTCTTTCCTGCCCTACGTCATCGTCGTCGCCGTCGCCGGCGCACTGATCGCCGCCCTCTTCGTCGTCAGTCTCGGCGGCAGCGGCACGGATGACGTCGAGGCCGCCTATCCGCCCGGTTACACCGCACCCCTGCAGGGCGACCCGGACGCACCCGTCGAGTTCGTCATATGGGCCGACTTCCAGTGCCCATTCTGCAAGCGGTTCGAAACAGAGACGCTCCCCCGCATCAAGGCCGAGTACGTCGACACCGGCAAGGTCAAGCTCGTCTGGCGCAACTTCGTGAACTACGGTCGCGAGTCCCAGGACGCGGCCGTCGCCGCCTACTGCGCTGGCGAGCAGGATGAGTTCTGGGAGTACCACGACGCGCTCTACCTCGCCCAGCGCGGAATCGGCAGCGGCGCCTTCTCCGGCCCGCGGCTCCTCCGCTTCGCTGAGGAACAGCAGCTCGACATCCCCGCCTTCGAAGCCTGTCAGAACCAGGCCAAGTACGACGCCGTCCTCGCCGCCGACTTCAGCCTCGGCCGCGACCAGGGCGTGCGGGGCACCCCGGGCTTCTTCATCAACGGCCAGTACGTCGCTGGCGCTCAGCCGTTCGAGACGTTCGCCGCCATCATCGAGAGCGAACTCCTCGCCGCGGGCCAGTAGAGTCCGACGTTGATCGAGGTCTCCTTCGCGGCCGCCTTCTTCGGCGGCATCCTCGCCCTCCTCTCGCCCTGCAGCGCCCTCCTCCTGCCCGCCTTCTTCGCCTACGCCTTCCAGAACCGCACCGAACTCATCGCCCGCACGTTCCTCTTCTACCTCGGCCTCGCCACCATCTTCGTCCCCCTTGGCATGGGCGCCACCCTCGCCACCAGCCTCTTCCTCGACAGCCGCGACACGATGATCATCGTCGCCGGCGTGCTCCTCATCGGCTTCGGCGTCCTCGAGCTCTCCGGGCGCTCCATCGGTCTCCCCTTCTCCGGCTCCGCCTCCAGCGTCGTCGAGACGAAGAACCTCTTCGGCACCTACACGCTCGGCCTCGTCTACGGCTTCGGTGGCTTCTGCTCCGGCCCCATCCTCGGCTCCGTCCTCACCGTCGCTGCGGCCGGCGACAACGCCCTGCGCGGCGGCGGCCTCCTCGCCATCTACGCCCTCGGCACCGTCCTCCCGCTCTTCATCATCGCCTCGCTCTGGGATACGACCGGCATCGGCAAGGCGAAATGGTTACGTGGCTGGGGGGTCCGGATCGGCCCGCTCGCCATCCACTCCACTAACCTCATCGCCGGCACCGTCTTCGTTCTGCTCGGCCTCGCCTTCATCTTCCTCGACGGCACTAACGCTCTCTCCAGCGTCTACACCGACTTGGGCTTCACCGAGCTCTCGTTCCAGGCGGACGAACGCATCAAGGACCTCACTTCCTGGATCCCCGACGGCGTCTTCATCGGCAGCGTCCTCATCGCCCTGGCCGGCGGCGTCTGGTACATCTTCCGCTATTTCGGCCGGGGCCAGGCCGGCCCTCCCGAACACTCCCAGCCGGACGCTGCCTCAGAGACTCCTCAGCCGTAGCGGTAATGGACGTTCGGCACGGGGCGCGTGGCGACTAGCGGCCAGCGACTAGCTGTTCTGCGACAGTTCCCTTTACGGGCTCAGGCGCTGCTGCCCTCAGGTCGGCTTTCCGCTGCGGCCTGGGACCCTTGATCTCGCCGCGCTCCAGAAGCCGCAGGAACGCCACCACGACGTCCGGGTCGAAATGCGTCCCGGAGTTCTCCTTCAGGTACGCCGCCGCCACACCAACGCTCCACGGCTCCTTGTAGGGCCGCCGCGTGACCAGCGCATCGAAGACGTCTGCCACCGACGTAATCCGTGCGACCAGCGGAATGTTCGTTCCCGTCAGTCCGTCCGGATAACCACTGCCGTCCCACCGCTCGTGGTGGAACCGCGCCGCCTGGCGCTCTAGCTCAAGCAGCGGCGACTGGCCCAGCACTCGCTCGCCAATCTCCGTGTGCGTCTTGATTGTCTCGAACTCGGCTGCCGTCAATTTGCCGGGCTTGCCGAGAATAGCGTCCGGAATGCCGATCTTCCCCAGATCGTGCGCCGCCGCCGCTCTGCCGATCGCCCGCGCCTCTTCGATCTCCAACCCCAGCTCGCACGCCACCAGCATGGCCGTCTCGCGCACGCGCTGCAGGTGCTCGCCCGTCAGGGCGTCCTTCGCCTCGCTGTACGTCGCCATTCGCGTGATGATGTCCTCGTGGGCGCGCAGTACGCCGTTCAGGCTTTCCTGGAACACCTCTTCGGTGTCCCGCAGGTTGGCCCGCGACATCCGGATGAACGTCAGGCCGCTTCCGGCCAGCCATAGGAACATCAGGCCCAGGTGAAGCGTGAACGGCAACGCCAGCGTCCCGTATACGACCACGATGGCGCCCATCCAGAGGCCCAACCCCAGCGCCTCGCGTCCAACCACGCGGCGCCTCACGACCGACAACGTGCTTCCACCCTCTTCCGTTGGACAGCGATAGCGGGGACATGTCGCAATACGGGACATGGCCGCGGCAAGCTCCGTGACGAACGTTGCCGGGCGGGGATTCTTGATTACAGAAGCCCGGCCGCCCCG
>JADFKG010000202.1 GCA_022565075.1 Chloroflexota bacterium
CTTACGACACGAACGCGAAGGTGAACCCGCCGCTGCGCACGCCCGAGGACGTCGCGGCCTGCGTGGCGGGGCTGCTCGACGGGACGATCGACTGCATCGCGACCGACCACGCGCCGCACGCGACGCAGGACAAGCTCTGCGAGTTCGACGCCGCGGCGATGGGCATCAGCGGCCTGGAGACGGCGCTGGCGCTCTGCCTGACGGCGATCCCGCTGGAGACAGCGGTGGAGCGGCTGACGGTCGCGCCGGCGGCGACGCTGGGGCTCTCGCGGCACGTGCCGGGGATCGGCTCGCTGTCGAAGGGGGCGCCGGGCGACGTTGTGATCATCGACCCGGAGGCGGAGTGGACGGTGGAGCCGGAGACGTTCGCGAGCCTGGGCAAGAACACGCCGCTGGCGGGCCGCACGCTCAAGGGCCGCGTGGTGGCGACGGTGTACGGCGGGAAGGTTGTGTGGAGGGCGTGAGCGATGTTGTTCTGGTTGCGCTCATTCACTGGCGGCGTCGGAGTTGCAGGCCTGTTGCTCAACGTCTGGACACAGCAGCAAGAGCGCAGGCAGCGCAGCAAGGAACGAGCGGAAGATAGGAAAGAGTGGTATGGCAAAGTCTTATTCGAGAGACGCGTAGACGCCACGCAGGAGGCTTACAAATGGATTATCCGCCTCCACCGCTATGGAAGGGTGCATCTGACGAACAGCGACGAAGAGAGCAGCGCTAAGCTGAGGGAGACTTGTCTGGAGGCTAGAGAATGGTATGACTCGAAGGCCGTCTTTTTGTATGACGACCTTCCGAGGGCAAGTGAGTTTATTGGCCTCATCAACGCCGCATCGGAAGTACGCCAAGGACGTGGGGCATCTGAGCATCTGAGTGAACAGGTAGAAGCGGCATCAAAAGCGACTCGCGACCGCCTTGATTCGCTCATGAAAGATGTGCGCGGAGCGGACGATGCCCGCTAGGCCCGCCCTCCTCGTGCTCGAGGACGGGACGGTGTTTCGCGGCGAGTCGTTCGGGGCGGACGTGGCGTCGACGGGCGAGGTGGTGTTCTCGACGGCGATGACGGGGTACCAGGAGATGCTCACGGACCCGTCGTTCGCGGGGCAGGTGCTGGTGCTGACGTACCCGATGGCCGGCAACTACGGGATCAACGCCGAGGACGTCGAGTCGAAGCGCATCCAGGTCGCCGGGCTCGTCGTGCACGAGGCCTGCGACGCGCCCTCGCACTGGCGCTCCGAGCGGACGCTGGGCGAGTACCTGGCGTCGGAGAACGTGCCGGGGATCGCCGGCGTCGACACTCGCGCGCTGACCCGCAAGCTGCGGGACGGCGGCGTGATGATGGGCGCGATGACGAGCGACGAGGCGCCGGAGCAGGCGCTGGCCCGTCTGCGCTCGGCCCCCAGGTACGGTGAAGTCGACCTCGTGCGCGGCGTCAGCACGGACGAGCCGTATGAGTGGGACGCCTCCGCTTCGAATGTCAGGCTGAAGCCTGACCCTCAGAAAGGTTCGCCATCGAAGGCCGGGCTTCAGCCCGGCGACCTGCGCCACGTGGTCGTCGTGGACGACGGCGTGAAGTACAACATCATGCGCCTGCTGGCCGAGCGCGGCTGCCGCGTGACGGCGCTGCCGCCGGACGCCGACGCGGAGACGATCCTGGCGCTCTCGCCGGACGGGATCCTGTTCTCGCCGGGGCCGGGCGACCCGAAGTTCCTGGACTACCAGGTGGCGACGGTGCGCTCGCTGATCGGCAAGGCGCCGATCCTCGGCATCTGCCTGGGCCACCAGGTGCTGGGGCGGGCGTTCGGCGCGGAGACGTTCAAGCTGAAGTTCGGGCACCGCGGCGCGAACCACCCGGTGCAGGACGTGGCGACCGGCCGCGTACACATCACGGCGCAGAACCACGGCTACGCGGTCGACCCCGACGGCCTGTCGAGCGATATCGAGGTCTCGCAGGTGCACCTGAACGACGGCACGTGCGAGGGGCTGCGGCACCGCAGCGAGCCGGTGATCTCGATCCAGTACCACTCGGAGGCCTCGCCGGGGCCGCTGGACAACGTTTACGTGTTCGACCGCTTCGTCGAGATGATGGACGCAGTGAAGAGTGGCTAGGGGACAGTGGACAGAAAGCGCATTCTTCGGGGGTCAGGCTCTTAGCCTGACCGGGAGGGCACTCCATGGCTGAA
>JADFKG010000074.1 GCA_022565075.1 Chloroflexota bacterium
CGAGCTAACGGTGGTAGATCCTCGCCGCGTCCTGGTTACAGGCGCTGGAGGCGCCCCCGCGACCAACTACGTGCGCTCGCTGCGGCTGGCCCCAGAGCCGTTTTACCTCATCGGCGTCGACTGCAGCCCGTACCATCTGCCGCTGGCAGAGACGGACGAGACGCACCTCGTGCCGCGAGCGGACGACCCGGATTACATACAGATAATCAACGAGATCGCACGCGAGACCGGCGCCGAGCTGATCTTCGCACAGCCGGACGTCGAGGTAGCCGTGCTTTCGGCGCGCCGCGATGAGCTGGCTGCGCCGATGTTTCTGCCGGCCAAGGAGACGATCGAGCGCTGCCTCGACAAGTTCTCGAGCTACAGCGCCTGGCGTGACGCGGGGATTAAGGTGCCGCCGACGCGCGGCATCGACGGGCCGGCCGACCTGGAAGCCGCGCTCGGTCAGTTCGGCGAGGCATGGCTGCGGCCGACGACCGGCTCGGCGGGCAACGGCTCGTACCACACGAGCGATCTACGGCACGCGAAGATGTGGCTCGACTCGCGTGATGGCTGGGGGAGCTACACCGCGGCCGCCTACCTGGGCCCGGATTCGGTGACCTGGCAATCGATCTGGCTCGACGGTGAGCTGGTGGTGGCGCAGGGACGGAAGCGGCTGCAGTGGGAGCTGGCCGACCGCTCGCCGACCGGCGTTACCGGCGTTACCGGCGTCGGCACCACGGTAAGCGATCCGCTGGTCGACTCCGTGGCGCTGGCGGCGGTGCGCGCGGTGGATGCTCGCCCCCACGGAATCTTCTCCGTCGACATGACGAACGACGCCGAGGGCGTGCCAAACCCGACCGAGATCAACATCGGACGGTTCTTCACGACGTCACTCTTCTTCGCGGAGGCCGGGCTGAACATGCCGCACATCTTCACCCGGCTGGCGCTGGGGGAAGAGCCGCCGCCAATCGAGCGCAAGATCAACCCGCTGCCGCCGGGACTGCTCTGGGTGCGCGGCATGGACCGAGAGCCGAGACTGGTCTGTCCCGGCAGTCTGGAGAGCGCCGCCGCTGAACTAGCGGAACGCCGGACGCGCTCCCGGAAAGAGACAACGGCCGTAGCGGATTGACGCCGATCCTCTTTGACCTCGACGGAACGCTGATCGATGTCAGCGCGCGCCACTATTTCCTGTACAGGAGCGTGATCTCCGGCCAGGGCGTCGAGGCGCTGCCGGAGGGCGACTTCTGGCGGCACCGCCGCGCGGGCGAGTCGACGATCGACTTGCTGGCCGCGACGCTGGGCGTGGACGTCGAGCGCTTCACCGCGGCGTGGATGGAGGGTATCGAGCGGCCGGACTGGCTCGCGCGGGACGAGCCTTACGAGGGAGTGGTAGAGATCCTGGAGACGCTTGGACGAGAGTACGAGCTGGTGCTGATCACGCTCCGCCGCGATCGCGGCGCGCTGATGGATCAGCTGGACGCGCTGCATATGAGATCGTACTTCACGGAGGTCATCTGCCACGGACCTCGGCTGGTCAGCGGCAAGCACCTGCTGCAGGGCGTTGCAGAGCTGACGCCCGGAGGGTACGCGGTTGGCGACACGGAGGCCGACATCGAGCTGGCGTCAGAGACGGGCCGGCGGGCGATCTGCCTGTCGTACGGCGTGCGTTCAGGACGTTACCTGGCCAGTCGTGGCGCGGAGACGGTGATCGGTTCTTTGCGTGAGCTGCCGGAGGTGATCAACGCTGCCGAGCGATCAGGCGGGCCGGCGGACGTCGCGGACGTCGAGCAGGATCTTGCGCTGCGGAATGTCCACACACGCGCCCGCTTCTAGCAGAGCCTCGAATTCGTTGGCGGGCACAGGCTTCCCCAGCAGATGGCCCTGGAAGTAGTCGCAGCCTTGCTGCAGCAGGAATTCGAGCTGCGCGTCTGTCTCAATTCCCTCGGCGACGACGGTCAGTCCCAGGCTGTGCGCCATCGCAATCATCGCCGTCGCGATTGCGGCGTCGTTATGGTCCGTGATCAGATCGCTCACGAACGAGCGGTCGATCTTCAGCCGGTCGATGCGGAAGCGCTTGAGGTAGTTCAGCGACGAATAGCCGGTCCCGAAGTCGTCGATCGAGATGCGGACGCCCATCTCGCGAAGCTGGCGCAGGATGGACGCGGCCAAGTCGGGGTCCTGGATCGCCGTGCTCTCTGTGATCTCCAGCTCTAGCTGAGAGGGGGCGATGCCCGTCTCCTGGATCGTGCGGGAGATCGTCTCGACCAGGTTCGTCTCCTGGAACTGGCGCGCGGCGAGATTGACGGCGATAGTGATAGGTGGCAGGCCGGCGTTCTGCCATGTCTTGTTCTGCTCGCAGGCGACACGCAGCACCCACTCGCCCATCGGGATGATGAGGCCCGTCTCTTCGGCGACGGCGATGAACTCCGCCGGATAGACGAGGCCGCGCTCCTCATGGTTCCAGCGTATTAGCGCCTCGGCGCCCGTGATGCGGCCGGTGGCGGCTTCAATCTGTGGCTGATAGTGGATGACGAACTCGCCGCGGGCCGTGGCGCGCCGCAGCTCCGCTTCCAGCGATACCCGGTCGAGGATCTCCGCGCTCATGGCGGGTACGTAAACCTGATAGTTGTCGCGGCCTTGTTGCTTGGCGCGGTACATGGCGGTGTCTGCGTTACGCAGCAGCGTTTCGGCATCGCCACCGTCGCGGGGGAAAAGGGCGATCCCGATCGACGTTGTGACCGTCATCTCTTGCCCGCTGATGATTCGTGACCGGCGGACGGCTTCGAGCGCTCGGCCGGCGATCGTCTCCGCCTCGGCGCGGTCGGCGATGCCCGTGAGCAAGAGCGTGAACTCGTCTCCACCGACGCGGGCGACCGTATCGCCCTGGCGCACGAGCCGGTCGAGCTCGGGAGCGAGCTTCTGGAGCAGCTCGTCGCCGGCCGAGTGGCCAAGCGTGTCGTTGACCAGCTTGAAGCGGTCGATGTCGAGGAACATGACGGCCAGCCCCTGGCCGGTACGGCGGGCCTGAGCCAGCGCCACAGTCAGGCGGTCGGAGAACAGGGCGCGGTTCGGCAGGTCGGTCAGCGCGTCGTGATAGGCCAGGTGCCGGATCGTCTCTTCGGACTGCTTGCGCTCCGTGACGTCGCGGAAGCTCCAAACGCGTCCAACGACTTCACCTTTGTGACGGTGCGGCTGGTGGTAGCTCTCAAAGACGCGCCCGTCCTTGAAGTTGATGGTGTTGTAGCCTTCGGAGTCCTCGCTGCTCGCTACCTTGCTAATCATCTGCTGAAACTCATCCGGATCTTCAAGCTGGATGAGGACATGCGGGAGAAGGTCACTGCTGGCGCCGCGATCGAGGACATCGTCAGGGGCGTTCGATATCTTCTTGAAGCGTTCATTGAAGTTGACTATCTCGCCGGCGTTGTTTATCACGAGGATGCCGTCTCCGGTCGAATCGAGCGTTGTTCTGAGCAGGGAAAGGCCCTCCTGGAGGCTTTCGCGCTGCCCGATGTTCTCCAGCGACAGCCCGATGGCATTGCCGATGGCGGCCATCAGCTCAGAGTCTTGCAGCTCGGGCGTCATCTTTGCGGAGACCATGCCGAGCACGCCCAGCGGCCTCTGCCACGCCATGATCGGGACGATGGTAAGCAGGCCGTGCGGGTCGCTCACCGGCGCGTGCACGGTGCTCACTTCGGACAGCGCCTCGCGGGACTCGGCCTGCTCGGCGAACTCTTGGGCGCGAGCGGCGGCGACGCCGTCGCTCGCCAGTATTTGCGTTTGGCCGTCTTCGACGGTGGCGATGAAGGCGGCGTCTACGCCGAGCAGCTCGCGGATCGTAACCAGTGCGGCGTGCGCGGTGTCGGCGGCCGTGGTCTGCGAGCCGAGCTCCAGGAAGAAGATTCCGGGGTAGCTGCTACGCTTGCGCAGCTTGAACATCTGGCTGAAGGCGCCTTCAATGGCGGACGTAGCGATCATGAGGCCGATTACGAGGTTCACGGCCTCCTGGAGGACCGAGAAGCCGAGGATGAAGATGAAGACCGGGACGAGGCAGAAGATGGCGCTGTAGACACCCGCTTGAACGAAGCGCTTAAGGAGCCGGATTTCACGCACAGAGGCGATGTCGCGGACTACTGAAGCGGCGCGGCGCGGCCTCGCGACGAATACGTCCTGGCGTGTGTCAGTTATAGGCATACGTTCGTCCGCCACCGGTTGGGTGCGATGGCTCCATTGGGGGAGACGGGCCGCCGGGAAGGAACGTTACGGACGGGGACTCGCGGTTCGGCGCGGCCGCTTGTGGCACGCAGGGAGCAGGAAGAGGCGGCCAGACATTGGATTCGCGCTTTTCGGCCCGAATCCGCGCTTCTGGCGCCTCGTAGAGGACGTTAGGCGCGGGCGGCCTGGATCAGCGGCGCGGCGGCGATCAGCAAGCGCACGAACTCCGGGTCGTGGGGCGCTGTGTCCAGTTGGTGCATGAGCACGGTCTGGCTGTCGCAGGCCTCGATTCGGACGTGTTCTTCGCGGACGCCGTCCGGAAGCTCCGTGCGCACTGTGATCAGTAGCGGATCGCCCGTCCGGGAGACCGAAAGGAGCGCCGCTTCGCCGTCGCGTTCGAAGGCGAGCTTGATGGAAACGAGCCAGCCGCGGTCGACGCCCTCGTACTTCACCGGCTCCAGGTAGACGGGGATCTCGCGTTTGTCCTGTCTCAGCGTGAGCCGGTTCGAGCCGCCTGCGGTGGCGCTGTCCAGTTCCCAGCCGCAGTGTACCGCCAGCCAGGCGAGGAAAAGGATCGCCTGTGCGGGCGTCTGCTTCGCCTGCTGCGTGAACCTTATCTCGGCGCTCTTGACCGACGAGATCCATTCGCCGAGGCCGCCGGCGCCTGTGTGACGCTCAACCAGGTCGCGCCAGGACCGTAAGCGCTCGTAGTTGAGGTCGCCGATCGCACAGTCGTGCAGTGCGGCGACCTCACGCATGCGTGATAGGTCTCCGAGATCGGTGAAGCGGGAGGAGTCGACGACGAAATGGTCGGCCAGGCCGCACAGCTCCTCGATCAGGTGCGACTCGGCCGGCAGCGGGCCGGTCCACCAGACGACGACGGGCAGGTCGGGGATGAGCAGCGGGACGATGATGCTGTGGAGGTGGAAGGCGGCGCGGCCCGACACGTGCAGCGTCACTTCCTCGCAGCAGACGTGCTGGTCCAGGCCCGGCGCCAGGTGGCAGTGGGCAGCGAGCGAGGTTTCGATCCGCGACTCGTCTTCGGACGGACGGGCGATGACGATGAGCGCGCGCGACGGGTGGTGCGCGGCCAGGTCCTCGATGACGCGGCTGGCCTGCGCGGCGGTTTCGTCGTCTTCGGCGAGGACGACCATGTTGGCGAGACTGGTACGGATGGCGAGGCTTTCGCCGGCGTCAGCGTCGCCGGCGGTGAGGTAGCGGAGCTTCGTCAGCTCGGCCTCGATGCGGTCGATGTCGACCGAGCGGCCCGTCCAGGAGAGCTCGCGGCCCTCGCTGTCTAGAGCTTGCGCCACTTGCGGCCGTCCCTTTCGATGAGCTCGTCCGCGGCCGCCGGGCCCCAGGTGCCAGCCTCGTAGTTCGGCAACTCCAGTGGTGGCATCGAGTGCCAGCCGTTGAGGACGCGGTCCATGATCGTCCACGCTGCCACGACTTCATCGGACCGGGTGAAGAGCGTGGCGTCGCCCTGGAGCGCATCCAGGAGGAGCGTCTCGTAGGCGGAAGGCGATTGTATGACGAACGACGTGCCGTAAAGAAAGTCCATGGCGGCCGGTCGCAGACGGGGTGGCGAGCCGGGGACTTTGGTCAGGAACTTGAGGCTGATCCCCTCGTTGGGCTGGATGCGGATGGAGAGGACGTTTGGCTCGAGGTGAGGTTCGTCGACGAAGTCCTGGAACAGAAGCTGCGGCGCCGGCTTGAAGGTGATGGCGATCTCCGTGCTGCGCTTCGGCAGGCGCTTGCCGGTGCGCAGATAGAAGGGCACGCCGGCCCAGCGCCAGCTATCGATGAACAGGCGCATCGCCGCGAACGTCTCCGTCCGCGAATCGTCTGGCACGCCTTCCTCCGCACGATAGGCGGGCGCTTCCTCGCCGGCCACCCAGCCGGGGCCGTACTGGCCACGGGCGGTCGCGAGCGCCACCTCGTCGTTATCGAACAGGCGGACGGCGTTGAGCACCTTCACCTTCTCATCGCGGACGGAGAGACCGTCGATCGCCAGCGGCGGCTCCATGGCGATCAGTGCGAGCAGCTGCATGATGTGGTTCTGGACCATGTCGCGCAGGGCGCCGGAGCCATCGTAGTAGCTGCCACGGTGGCCGACGCCCAGGCTCTCCGAAACCGTGATCTGCACGTGGTCCACGTAACGACGGTTCCAGATCGGCTCCATGATGCCGTTGGCGAAGCGGAAGACGAGGATGTTCTGGACGGTCTCCTTGCCCAGGTAATGGTCGATGCGGTAGACGTCGTCTTCGCTGAAGACGGTGTGGACGACGCGGTTCAGCTCGCGCGCCGAGGCCAGGTCGACGCCGAACGGCTTCTCGATGATCACACGCGACCAGCTTTCACCCGCGGCGCTCTGTTCCCGGCAACGGCCGAGCTGCTCGATGATGTCGACGAACGTTGTCGGTGGCACGGCGAGATAGTAGAGGCGATTGCCGCCTATGCCGCGCTCCGCTTCGACTTCTCGCAGCTTCTCGTTCAGGCGGTCGTGGCCTTCCGGGTCGTCGTAGCCGCCGTAGGAGTAGAAGAGGCCCGAGGCGAACGAGTCCCAGACCTCCGGGTCGAGCGGGCGGCGAGAGTGCTCTTCGACGTTCTTGCGCGCCTCTTCGCGGAAGGCGTCGTTGGACCACTTGGTTCGCGAGTAGCCGACGACGGCGAGGCCCGGCGGCAGCCGTCCGTCAAGCGCCAGGTTGTAGAGCGCCGGCATGAGCTTACGCGCGGTGAGGTCTCCCGAGGCGCCGAAGATGACGATCGTGCAGGGGTCGGTGGCGCTGTCCGAGACGGGCGCGGTTGTGAGCGTCGCGGCCTGGGCTGTCACTCGTTCTTGACCCTGTGCCCGCCGAACTCCTGGCGCAGCGCGGCGATCAGCTTGGCGCCGAACGAGTCGTCCTGCCGCGAGCGGAAACGCGCGAAGAGCGAGTGCGCCAGGATCGTGGCGGGGACGTCGCGGTCGATCGCCTCCTGGATCGTCCAGCGGCCCTCGCCCGAGTCCTCGACGTAGCCGCGGATGGAGGAGAGGCCGGGGTCGTTGGCCAGCGCGCGCTCGGTCAGTTCCAGGAGCCAGGAGCGGACTACGCTGCCGTGTCCCCAGAGCTCCGAGATGGCGTGGAGGTCGAGGTCGTAAGTGGAGGCGTCGAGGAGCTCGAAGCCTTCGGCGTAGGACTGGAGGAGCGCGTACTCGATGCCGTTGTGCACCATCTTCACGTAGTGGCCGGCGCCGGCGGGGCCCATATAGGCGTATCCTTCCGGGGGCGCCAGCGTCTCGAAGATTGGGCGCGCGCGCTCGAAGATGTCCTTCTCGCCGCCGATCATCAGGCAATAGCCGTTCTCCAGGCCCCAGATGCCACCACTCGTTCCGCTGTCCAGTAGATGGATGCCGGACGCCTTCAACGATTCGGCCCGCGCCACAGTGTCGTGGTAGTTGGAGTTACCGCCTTCAATGATCGCGTCGCCCTTCTCCAGCAGCGGCGTCAGCGCTTCAATCGTGTCCGTCACCGGCTGGCCGGACGGGACCATGATCCAGACGTGCCGCGGTGCTGCCAGCTTGCCGACGACGTCCTCAAGGCTGGTGGCTGGTATCGCTCCTTCGGTCTTCAGGGGGTCAGCCGCCCCTGGATCGCGGTCGTAGACGACGACTTCGTGGCCGCCGCGGAGGAGGCGCAGGCTCATGTTAGCGCCCATGCGCCCGAGGCCGATCATTGCGAGCTGCACGCTATTGTCTCCGCTCTGCGGTCTCGCGCAGCGCCGCCTCGACGCTGTCCACCAGGAGTCGCAGGTTGGCCGTCGTCTCGTCGCCGAGCGAGACGCGCAGGACCGGCCGCTTGCGCCTCAGGAGAGCCGCCAGGTCGCCCAGCGCCTGCGCCCGCTTGAGGACGCTGAACGTGAACGACTGCTCGCCTGGTACGTCAATGTCGATCTCGTCGTTCATCACGAGTTGCAGGAAGACGCCTGTCGCCGGCCCGCCCTTGTGTAGCTGGCCGGTCGAGTGCAGGAAGCGCGGGCCGTAGCCGACCGTCGTCGCACGTCGCGTCGCGTCGCGAAGGGCCGTGCGCAGGCGCGTCAGCAGGCGCTCGTGCTCTTCGGTCGGCGGGAGGTAGGCCATGATCGCCAGGTACGAGCCCTCCGGTGCGAGCAGGAAGTGCTCTGCCACAAGCGCGCCGACCGTGCGCTCTGGTGCGGTCCCCAGGCGTGCCAGCGTCGAGTCGTCAGCGGCGAGGCTGAGGCCGTCTTCCTCGACGACTGGCGCCGGGTTGGGCAGCAGGCCGCTCGTCTCGTACTGCTCGATAACGCGGCGGGTGTTGTCCTTGCTCTCGGCCACGTTCGGCTCGTCGAACGGGTTGAGGCCGAGCGCGGCGCCGGCGGCGGCGGTGGCGATCTCCCAGCGCAGGAACTCCGCACCGAGCCCGTACGGTCCGGGGACGTCGATGCGGATGACGGGATGGCCGGCCGCTTCGAGCTGGTCGGCCGCCGCGGCGGTCTCTTCGTCGCGCGCTTCCATCTGCATCGAGACGAAGACGCGGTCGTCGCCGTAAGATTGCGCATCTCCGGGCGGCTCGCCGACGATGGGCACGATGCCCTGGCCGCCCTTGCCCGTGCTCTCGGCGATTAGCTGCTCTGCCCAGGCGCCGAAGCTCTCCAGGCCGGGTGCGGAGAGGAACGTCAGCTTGTCGCGTCCCTCCTGTGCCAGCGCGGCCAGCCGCTCGCCGAGGGCTGCGGCCTCCTCTCCGTCGACTGTTGCCGCCGAGGCCAGCAGGCGCTCGACGTCGACGCCGATGGCGGCAGCGGGCACGAGGCCGAAGAACGAGAGCGCGGAGAAGCGGCCGCCGATGTCGGGCGGGTTGACGAACGTGCGGTGGAACCCCGATTCGCGAGCCCGCTGATGGAGTGGTGTGTCAGGATCGGTTACGGCGACGAAGTTGTCGAGCGCGCCCGTGTCGCCCGTCGCGTCGAGGGTGCGTTCGGCGAAGTAGCGCTCCAGAGACATCGTCTCCACCGTTGTGCCCGACTTGCTGGAGACGATGAAGAGCGTCGACTCGACGTCGATCCTGTTTTCGACGCGCAAGATCGCCAGCGGGTCGATGGTGTCCAGGACGTGCAGCGTGGGGAAGCCGGGCGCAGAGCCGAACGTGCGCTGAAAGACCTCCGGGGCGAGCGAGCTGCCACCCATCCCGAGTAGAACGGCGTCGCGGAAGCCAAGTTCGCCGACCCAGTCCGCGAAACCGCGCAGCTCGTCGAGGCTGTCGCGCATCGATTCGTGGAGGTTCACCCAGCCCAGGCGCTGACCGATCTTCTCCTCGACGGCAGGCTCAGCGGTCCAGAGTGAGGCGTCGCGCGCCTGGAGGCGCTCGAAGAAGGAGGCGGGTGAGGTCACCTCGTCAGTCTCC
Organism: Chloroflexota bacterium; assembly: GCA_022565075.1. Classification (GTDB taxonomy): domain Bacteria; phylum Chloroflexota; class Dehalococcoidia; order SM23-28-2; family RBG-16-64-32; genus CF-162. The sequence continues at coordinate 9,594 of JADFKG010000074.1, forward strand.
ACTCGCTGCAGCGCCGATCCCCTTCGTGCCGGCGAGGATGCGGTTGCGCTTCTCCTCGACCGTGGCGCGGGCCCTGGCGAAGGAGTCGGCGAACAGCTTGACGCCCTGCACCTGCAGCTCGTCCGTCACGGCCCGGAAGTCGATACCGGCGGCTTCGAGCTCGCGGACGTGCGCGCGGGCGTCGTCGACACCCGTCGCCAGCGTAGAGGCGACGACGCCGTGGTCGCGGAAGGCATCGAGAGTGTTCTGCGGCATGGTGTTGATCGTATCGGGGCCGATCAGCTCCTCAACGTAAAGTACGTCACGGTAGTCGGGGTTTTTGGTGCTTGTGCTGGCCCAGAGGCAGCGCTGGACGCGCGCGCCCCTGGCGGCGAGCTTTGCCCAGCGCTCGCCCGAGAAGAGCTCCTGGAATTTCGCGTAGGCGATCTTGGCGTTGGCGACGC
>JADFKG010000075.1 GCA_022565075.1 Chloroflexota bacterium
CCTCAACGGCGTCGCGGCCCTCCTGCAGCTGCTGGAGGATGTGCTCGACGTAAGGGAGGAATACGTGGCCGGCGTCAGTCAGACGCACGCCGCGTCCGCCTCGCTCGAACATCTCCTCGCCCAGCTCGCGCTCCAGCGCCTGGATGCGCGCTGTGATCGACGGCTGCGTCAGGTGAAGCGCCTCGGCGGCGCGACTGAAGGAATTATGCGTGGAGACCTGAACGAAGGCCTCGATCTGCCCGAAGTCCAAGCGCGAACTACCTCAGCTATTAAGAATGCCTATGGGAACTATGAATCAGAATAGAGAATCACGAACGGCAGGTCAAGGCGCGACAGTGGAAGTCGCTAGGCGTCGTGGCGTTCGGCTGTCGAGCGCCAGGCGCCGCTTGTGTCGTGCGTCTCGAACCACTCGGCGTTGATCGGCGTGAACTTCTTCTGGTCTTCCGGCACGTCGTCTTCGAAGAAGATCGCGGAGACCGGGCAGACGGGTTCGCAGGCGGCACAGTCGATGCACATGCTGGGGTCGATGTAGTACTGGGGGTCGTCGGCGGTCGTGTGGATGCAGTCGACCGGGCAGACATCGACGCAGGAGGCGTCCTTGGTGTCGATGCAGGGATCCGTGATGGTGTAGGTCATTGGTTTCGCTTGCCTGGTATTTTAACGCTCGCTTAAGTAGCTCAACAAGAGAAGTGGGATCATTCCTCCTTGACGCCGCGCTTGTTGACCGTCACGTCTCCGCTGACCCGCGCCTGGCAGGCGAGCCGCAGATTGTTCTCACGCACCATCGCCTCGGGCCTCTCTTCGGTCATCGTCTTCAGCTCCGTGCGGCCGATCTCGTCGAGGTTCTCGGCGCCGGCCTCGATGCGGCACAGGCAGGTCGTGCAGATCGCCTGGCCACCGCAGGTTGTGGGCCAGTAGAGGCCGCTGGCGAGCGCCGCCGCCATGATCGTCTGGCCGGCCTGCGCGTCGATCTCGCGGTCGAGCGGGAGTATCCTGATTTTCGGCATGAAGTGAGCTCCAGAATCATGGTAGCACCGGTGCTGGAAAGGCTTGCGGCTAGTGGGCCGCGGTCGCATATACTTGATTGATCCCGCTCCCTCTCCAGAGGAGGTCTCCGCCAGATGAAGCCGATTCCCGATGGCACCAGCGACGAGATGGTCATCGAGACCACGCCCGAAATGGGTGTCCTCCACCTGCCTGTGCCGATGTACTCCACGCCGTCGATGGTCGGGCACTTCGAACAGCTCTGCCTGAAGATGATGATCCCGTTCCTGGCTGCGGGCGAGAACTCCGTCGGTTACAAGATCGAAGTCAAGCACTCAGCGCCGACGACCATCGGCATGAAAGTCACGTTGAAGGCGAAGACGATCGAATCTAACGAACGCAAGGCCGTCTTCGCCGTGGAGGCGTATAACGAGACGGGAACCAAGATCGGCGAGGGAAAGCATGAACGACGGGCGATCGATATGACGCGCTTCTCCGGGCCGAGCCCGTCGGCGTGACAACGCTTGCCGCCCTGGAGAAGGGCCACGAGTTTCCGCCGGCGTCCTTCGACCTCAGCGAGCAGTGGGTGGAAGCCTACGTTGCCTCCGTCGAAGACAAGGCGATCGCTGCGCTGGGCGGCGGTTTCGTGCCACCGATGGCGGTCGCGGCGCTGGCGATTCGTGCTCTGCTGGAGCACGCGAGCCTGCCTCCGGGCACGCTGCACGCCGGCCAGGAGCTGGCGTTCACCGCGCCCGTGCGCCGGGGCGAGACGCTGACGGTCGCCGCCCGGATCGCCTCCCGTGGCGAACGTGCCGGTTGGGTCCTGATGGGCGTCGAGCTGCGTGTCACACGCGATGGCGCGGTGGTGATGACCGGGCGGGCGACGCTGTCGTTCCCCGTGGCGGCAGGGGCAGCCGTTTGACGCAACAGAGCACGTCACTGGCAGCCGGCGCGGCGCTCCCAACGGTGACGAAGGCGATCACGCAGGAAACGATCGACGCCTACGCGCTGGCCGGCGGCGATAGCAACCCGCTGCACACCGATCCGGCCTTCGCCGCCAACACGCAGTTCGGCGGCACGATCGCGCACGGGATGCTCCTTCTCGCCTACGTCTCCGAGATGCTGACGGCGGCGTTCGGCGAAGACTGGCTAACAGGCGGGCGGCTGAAAGTGCGCTTTCGGGCGCCGGCGCGGCCGGGAGACGCGCTGACGTGTGCCGGCACGGTCACCAGCGTCGAGGATGGGAAGACTCTTTGCGCGATCGAATGCCGGAACGAGAGTGGCGAAGTTCTGGTGTCTGGAGAGGCAGAGGTGAGCCGATCATCAATCTGAGAGGAACAGGGCAGTTGGCCGCCTTGCCTGTGCTAATGGCCGGCGGACTACTGCTCATGGCGGCGTGCGGCGACGGCGACGATCCCGACCCGCGGGTAGGCCAGATCGGCGGTATTTCCGAGCTGGCGACGTACGCCTACACGGGTGCCGGAACTGAGGGCCTTTACGACTACCTCTCGGAGCGCGTGACGGACGTCTGCACGAAGGAGCAGGTGACAGAAGCGCTCGCCGAGCACGAGCAGCCGATCGGTTGGGGAGAGATCAAGGACGTGACGTTCCAGAGCGAGGACACCGCGACCGCCACCGTGATCCTGATTTATCGCAGCGATCGCCAGGCGGAGGAGTGGACGTTCGTGCGAGAAGGCACGAAATGGCGGATCGACAACGTCCCCGGCCTCGAGAGCTGCGAGTCGGCGGGATGAGACGCGCCGTCATCACCGGCCTCGGTTGCGTGACGCCGATCGGCCAGGGCGTCGAGGAGTTCTGGGCGGCGCTCACGGCGGGCGAATCGGGCGTACGCCGGATCACGCAGTTCGACCCGAGCGACCTGGTGTGCCAGATCGCTGCCGAGGTCAAGGACTGGGACCCGACGAACTGGATGGAAGCGAAGTCCGCCCGCCGCGCGGCCCGCTTCGCGCAGTTCGCCGTGGCCGCCGCCAGGCAGGCGGTCGAGGACGCCGAGCTGGCGATCACTGATGCCAACCGCGACGACATCGCGATCACGATGAACACTGGCGGCGGCGGCGTCGACGTCATCGCCGACGGCGAGAAGACTTTGCTGGAGAAGGGCGCCAACCGCGTCGGGCCTTTCACCGTCCCGGCGTACGCGCCGAACATGGCGTCCTGCCAGGTCGCGATCAACCTCGGCGTGCGCGGACCGACGATCACCTCCGTGGCGGCCTGTGCCGCCGGCGTCTTCGCCTTCGTCGAGGCCAAGCGGCTGATCGACCTCGGCGAGGCAGATGTCGTGATCGCCGGCGGCGCGGAGGCCAACATCATCCCGGTCTCTCTGGCCGCGATGGGAAACATGCGCGCGCTTTCGACTAGAAACGACGAGCCGGAGAAAGCCTGCCGCCCGTTCGACAAGGACCGTGACGGCTTCGTCTACGGCGAGGGCGCAGCGGCGTTTGTGATCGAGGCAGTCGATCATGCTCAGGCCCGCGGTGTGCGCATCTACGCCGAGCTGGCCGGCGGCGCGGTCACCTCCGACGCCTTCCACATCACCGCACCGGATCCGTCAGGCGAGTCCTCGGGCCGGGCGATCACGAAGGCGCTAGAGCGCGCGGGGCTCGCCCCCGAGGAGGTCGATGTGATCGTCGCGCACGGCACCGGCACGCTGCTCAACGACGCTGCCGAGACGATGGCGATCAAGCGGGCACTCGGCGAGCATGCGTACAAGGTCGCGGTGACCGGGCCGAAGTCGATGGTCGGACACCAGCTCGGCGCGGCGGGCGCCGTATCGGGGCTGGCGGCGGTTCTGACGATTGACCGGGGCGTTGTGCCGCCGACGCTGAACCTTGAGACGCCAGATCCGGAGTGCGATCTCGACTTCGTGCCGCTTAAGTCGCGAAGGGTGGACGCGCGCGTGGCGCTGGTCAACGGCTTCGGATTCGGAGGACAGAACGGCGTCGCCGCGTTTAAGAGATTCGATAACGGGGCCTCGTAGCGGATGCAGGAAGCCGAAGACAGCCCGCGTCGCTGGTGCTATGGCTGTGGCGACAGAAACCCCGAAGGTCTGCACATCGACTTTGAGGTCGATGGCAAGCTGGTCAGCGGCCGCTTCCTGCCCCGCAAGGAGCACCAGGGCTTTCCCGGCGTCGCGCACGGCGGTATTGCGGCGGCGGCGCTGGACGAGGCGATGGGCTGGGCGATGTACGCTGCCGGCGCAATGGCGATGACGGCGCGCATGGAGATCCGCTACCGGCGCCCCCTGCCGCTGGGCGAAGAGGTCAAGGTGACCGCGCACGTCGTGCGCGACCGCGGCCGTCGCCTTGAGGCCGAAGCGCGGATCGAGAGCTCGTCCGGCGAACTGCTGGCCGAGGCTAAGGGGCTCTTCCTGCGCATGCCGGAGGAGACGTCGCGGCAGTACAACCAGTCGTTCCTCGGCACGGCATAGGTCCGTGACCGTCCTTCGTCCCTCCGACTCCCTCGTCGGCCGCTTCCTGTACCAGCTCAACCGCCGCGGCGTTGGCGTCGTTCCCCTCGGGCTCGCGCAGGCGCTGGCGATCCCGCCTGCCGACGCCATGCATGCGCTACTGCCGTCGAAGCGGCGATTCGTGGCGCAGAACCTCGCGCAGGTCACCGGCCTGCCAGCGGACGATCCGCGCGTACAGCGGCTAGTGCGGGCCTGCTTCCGCCACTTCGGGCGCTACATCGCGGAGGCGCTTCACCTCCAGAGCTGGGATACGGAGACGGTGCTGGACCTGGTGGAGGTCGAAGGAGAGGAGAACTTCGCGGTGGCGGCGGATCACGGCCGCGGCATCGTCTTCGTCAGTGGCCACATGGGCAGCACCGAGGTCGCGGCGTCACTGGCGGTGCTGCGCGGCTACCGGATCCGGGCCGTTACCGAAGCGCTGCCCACGGGCTGGCTGATGGACTGGATCCTGCGCACGCGGCAGGCGATGGGGATCACGCTGACCTCCGCGGACGGTGCTGGTCTGGGCCTCATCCGTACGCTTCGCCGCGGCGGCATGGTGGCGATGGTCATCGACGCTGGCATTGAGCGCGCGGGCTCGATCCCCGTCCAGTTCTTCGGCCGCCCGACGCTCTTTCCAGAGGGGCCGGCGCGGCTGGCGCGCCTGACCGACGCTGCGTTAGTCTTCGGGCTGGCGGTGCGCCGACCCGGTGGTCTCTTCAAGGCGTATATCTGTCCGCCGCTGCTGCCGGATCGTGAGCGGCCGCCCGACGAGGACATCAGACGGATGACGCAGGAGGTGGCGCGGACGTTCGAGGGGTTCGTGCGGCGCTACCCGGCCCAGTGGTATGCGTTCCGCCGCATCTGGCCGGACGGCTAGCGCCCGGCGAGCTTCTCGCGCACGTCGCCGATCGTGACGACGTTGCCGGTCCAGTCCCGGGGCTGCGCGGCCATCCAGAGCGAGGCCTCGGAGGCAGCTTCGGGCTGTTCCCACTGGGAGAGATCGGCGCCCGGGTTGCGGTAGAGCCAGCCTTCGGAGGCGATCATCAGCTCGATGCGCAGGGCGTTGACGGCGATGCCGTAATCCTTCAGCTCCATGCCCGTGTATTCCGTGAGCTTCTCCAGAGCGATCTTGGAGACGGAGTACGAGACCATGCCCGGGTAGACTGCTTCGGCGAGCATTGAGGAGACGTTGATGATGGCGCCGGACTTGCGTTCCATCATCGCCGGCAAGAACGCCTGCATGCACATAACCGGCCCGCGCAGGTTCACGTTCATCACGAGGTCCCAGCGCTTGAGCGGCGTCTCGTGGAACGGGGCGGGGGAGCTGATGCCCGCGTTGTTGACGAGCAGGTCGCAGCGGCCGAACGCGGCCAGCGTCTTCTCGGCGAGCGCCGCCACCTGGTCCTCCTTGGAGACGTCGCAGGCGACCGCGAGCGCCCGCCGGCCCTCGGCCTCGACGAGTCGCGCCGTTTCGTCGATCGTGCCTGGTAGATCAGCGGGTGCGGCATCTGTGGTGCGGGCGGAGACGACGATGTCGGCGCCGGCCTTCGCGAAGTCCACGGCGATCGCCCGGCCGATGCCGCGGCTGGCGCCGGTGACGACGGCGATCTGGTCAAGGAGCGGTCTGTCTGCCTTCACGACGCACATCATGGCCAGCAAGCTGTGGGCGGTCAAGCGGACAGTGCCGGTAAGGGGGCCGTCCGGTAAGATGAATCCCGGAATGACGATCACTAAAGAGTTGAGCTTCGCCATGGACGAGAAGGGGATGAAGGCCCTCGCCCCGACGCTCGTCGGCCAGACGATCTCCTACTGGGACGGCGATACGGAGCTCAAGCACGGGCTGGTGAAGGCGGCGGAGGTGCTGCGAGGCGTCTACGGCAAGCCGTTCATCGAAGTCGAGATCGAAGAAGGCAAGACGGGCTCGAAGGCTGCCCCGGTGCCGCCGGTCTAGGGCCGCAGCAGCGCCGGCAACGCACCATCACCCTCAGCTGATACGGATGAACAGCGGGATAACGAACGCCAGAATCAGCGCGATCGTGAACGTGACGATGACCCACTGCGGCACGATGCCGCGGCGTTTCGGCGGCTCGTAGCCAGCGTAGCCGGCCGCCTCCGACAGGTCGTAGTCGGTGTCGCCGGGGCCGGGAATGTAGCCGACCTCGTTGTCCGCCTCGTCGTCGTAGTAGCCCTCCGGCGTGTCTTCCCGTTCGTCGTCAGCGTCTTCGGGGTTGTCCCAGTCCGGAAAGTTGTCGACGCTGTAGTCGCCCGTGGTCGGGCCCTGGATGTCGCCGCCCAGTCGGTCGTCTCGCTTGGGCATCGGAATCAGTCTAGCAGAGAGGTTGTGGCGAGGAGCCGGCGGCGGGTAGGGTTCTGCCTCCCTGGTTTTGTGACCAGAGACACTCTGGAGCGTTGACAGGAGGCGCGATTTCGTGCTAGAAAAGTCGTGTAACTTAGCGGCGGCTAAGTATCTTCGGATGCCTGTGCGAGGCTCCAGCGAGAGGAAGAAATCATGGCCATCGACGTCGACACTCTGGAAAAGCTACGGACAGACACGGTTGACCCGCCCAAGGTAGACCTCAGCTGGCTCAACCTGGACGAGAACGGTCACCCCTGGGGCATGCGCGCCAAGCCGGGCAAGCGCGGCCTCACGCTCGACGAGATCGAGGTCGGCCCGGTAGGAGAGGTGCCGGAGCAGTCCGACAACCGCTCCATCCGCGTGCGCGGCTCCGTGCCGCGGCCGGACGCACCACGCGTGCCGGGAGGCTACGTCGCCAAGGCGGACGTCTACAGCGAGAACACGCGGCTCCTCTACGAAGAGGCCGTGCAGCGCCAGTGGTCTTCCGCGACCGACATCCCCTGGGAGACCATCGACGCTCTTCCTGACGACATCGAGCGCGCGATGTGCCAGCTCTGCACTTTCCTCACCGAGGTGGAGTTCATCGCCGGCGACACGCCCGCGCAGTGGATCCCCAGGCTCAACAGTGAGCACCACGAGGTCAAGCTCTTCCTCCTCAGCCAGATCATGGACGAGGCCCGCCACCTGGACGTCTTCCGCAAGCGGGCGTTCGCCAACGGCGGCGGCCTTCTCTCTTCCCTGCCGCAGGACGGCCTGCGCGTCATCATCGAGGCGAAGGACTTCACTGAGATGTCGGCGATCATGCACGTCGCGGCCGAGGGGTTCATTCAGTCCATGTTCCGCATGGGCGAGTACATCGGCCAGAACGAGGCGGAGAAGATGATCTTCCGGCTCTGCGGCCAGGACGAGTCCCGCCACCTGGGCTTCGGCGTCCTCCACCTCAAGTACGTGATGGACAACGAGCCGGAGCGCCGCGAAGAGATTCACCACTACCTGGACAAGGTCGAGTCGACGTTGGCGCCGGACCCGATGGACGCAGACGCCGCGAACTTCGCGCTGTTCGAGGCGCTGGCCATCCTCATGGGCGGCGGCGTCAAGAACTTCGACAAGGGCCTGCAGCTCTCCATGGGCGTGCAGCGCAAGCGCGTCAACGAGTACATGCACCGCCTGACCGTCGCCGGCCTCGGCGACCGCAGGGAGCGCATGAACCCGCTGCTGCGCCAGTTCCTCGACAACTAGCGCGCAACGAACCGCGAAACGGAAAGCGCCCCGATCAAACGATCGGGGCGCTTTGGCGTCAAGTAATAGTCACGGCCGAACGTTACCGCGAGCCTTACATGAATTCGTAGCCGCCCATGATGCCGGGCGGCTCCTGGTCCATGATCACGTTCACGCAGGCCGGCTTGCCGCTGTCCAGCGCGCGCTGGATCGCCGGGCGGATCTCCTCGGGCTTCGTCACGAACTCTCCGTGGCCGCCCATGCCTTCGACGATCTTGTCGTAACGGCAGTTGTCGCCCAGCATGCTCGCCACGACGCGGTCCTTGCCGTACATCGCCCGCTGGCCGACCGTGATCTGGCCCCACTGGCGGTCGTTGCCGACGACGGAGACGACCGGGATGTTGAAGCGGACGAAGGTGTCGAAGTCGAAGCCGTTGAGCCCGAACGCGCCGTCGCCGTTGACCATGATGATGCGCTTGTCCGGGTAGACGGAGTTGATCGCCATGCAGAAGCCGGTGCCGACGCCGAGCGTACCGAACGGGCCCGGGTCGTACCACTGGCCGGGCAGGTTCACCGGCATGATCTTCGACGCGTGCGAGACGATGTCGCCGCCGTCGCCGACGACGATCGTGTCCTCGTCGACGAAGCTGGCGATGTCGGCGCAGAGGCGGAAGGGGTGGATCGGATCGCGGTCGCTGGTCATCCACTCTTCCATCTGCGCGCGCGACTTGTCCTCCTGCTCCCGCAGCTCGGCCAGCCATCCGGAGTGGTCGGGCTTGGAGCCGGCAAGATCGGCGGTCGCTGCCTCCAGGAAGGCGCGGGCGTCGGCCTCGATCGGGAAGTCGATGTCGTGGTTGCGGCCGAGCTCCGCCGGGTCGGTGTCGACCTGGATGAGCTTCGCCTCGGGGTTGAAGCGCTTGCCGTAGGAGAGGCGGAAGTCCATCGGCGTGCCGATGAGGATGATCGCGTCAGCCAGGCCGAGGGCGTTGCGGCGGCTGCGGCTGTAGAACAGCGGGTCGTCCTGCGGCATCGAGCCGCGGCCCATGCCGTTCAGGTATACCGGCGCCTGCAGTGCGTCCGCGAACTCGCGCAGCTGTTCGTGCGCCTCGCTCCAGTAGATCGCCGAGCCGGCCATGATCAGCGGGCGTTCGGCGTTGCGCAGCGTCTCCGTCGCCTGGGCGAGGACGTTCGTGTCGGGGTAGACGCGGCCCGGCGGGCGGTAGCTCTCCGGGAAGGTGACCGTGGACTCCTCGACCTTGCGGAAGAGGACGTCGGCGGGGATCTCGAGGAAGGCGGGCCCGCGGCGGCCGGTCATCGCCGCGCGGAAGGCCATCGCGATGTATTCGGGGATGCGCTCGGTCTGGTGGACGCACTTGGCGAACTTGGTGATCGGGCGCAGGAGCTCGGTGGCGTCCATGTCCTGCAGCGCGCCCATCTCGAAGCGGGCGAGCGGGCTGCGGCCGCCGATGATGAGCATCGGTGACTTGTTGTGCCAGGCGTTGGCGATGGCGGTGGTGCAGTCGGTGACGCCGGGCCCGGCGGTGACGACGCCGACGCCGCACTTGCGCGTGGCGCGCGACCAACCCTCGGCGGCGTGGCCGGCGACCTGCTCGTGGCGGACGTCGATGACCCTGATCTTCTCGTCGATGCAGGAGTCGTAGATCGCCTGCACGTGGCCGCCGCAGAGCGTGAAGATCGTATCGACGCCTTCCTGTTTGATGGCGCGGGCGACGAGGTCGCCACCGTCAACGAGGGCCATGGGCGGGTCTCCTTCTGTGTAGTGGGCAGTGGACAGTGGTTAGTGGATAGGGCGATTCGTGCGTAAGTGTATGGGGAAGGGCGGAGGCGCGGCAAGGCTAGTCTGCTCTGAGGAAACGTCGGCCTTCGTCTGTTATCTCCCACCACCCGTGAGGGGAACTTGGGTTCAGCAGCGGTGGATCCTCTCTGAATATCATATACTTGCGCGCCCATTTTGCTGTGTTTCT
>JADFKG010000203.1 GCA_022565075.1 Chloroflexota bacterium
CAGCGCCCGCTCGACTGCGCGATCGCGCAGTCGAGCGCCCCGGCGGCGGAGCCGAACGAGACCATGAAGCCGTCGCCCATCGTCTTCACCTCCGCACCGCCGTGCGCGGCCAGCGCCTCTCGCGTGATCCGCTCGTGCTCGCGGAACAGCTCCCGCGCCGCCGCGTCTCCGAGCTCCTGCGTGAGCGCCGTCGAGCCTTCGACGTCCGTAAAAAGGATCGTCACCAGAGAGCCGAACGTCCGCGCGGCCGGCTCCGTCTGAACCGCCGCCGGCGCATCGCCGAGGAGGCGGTCGAGCGCGGCCTCCACGATGGGCGGATCGTCGCCGGGTTGACCAAAGGTGCCCTCCTGCACGACGAGTTCGGCGTTGGGGAGGCGCGAGGCCAGGTTTCGCACCATGTCGAAGTCCGGGATCCCCACGTTCTTGTGGCTGAAGACAACGCTAGGCTGTGTGACGCGCGGCAGGTCCGCCGACACGTCTGCCTGCGTAACGTAGTTCTTGAAAAAGTCGAGCACCTGCTCCTGCGTGCACGCCTCGTTGAGAAACTCGACGTACTCCGTCGCGGCCACCGCATCCCACCCGTTCGAGTAGTGCGCAATCGTCGTGGTGAAGAGGTCCCAGTCGTTCTCCAGCATCGACAGGAACGCCTTCGTCTGCGGTCTCTCACCGAAGCGCGCGCCGTCGGCGTAGCTGTCCCCGAGGATCAGGTGCGAGACCCGCTCCGGGTTGTCGGCCGTGTAGGTGATCGCCGCCATACCGTCCGCTTGCACCGCGCTCAGCGCGAAGCGCTCCAGGCCCAGCTTGTCGGCCACCGCGGCGATGTCGCGGCCGAACGCCTCAACCGACACCTCGCCAACGTCCCGGTCGGACAGCCCGCAACCCCGGCAGTCGAACGTGATCAGGCGGCGCCGGGCGAACATGTGGTCGAACCAGAAGCTGAAGGACCTCTGCTTCCACTCCAGCTGGACGTGCGTGAACGGGCTGCCACGCATATACAGCACCGGAATACCTTCACCGCCTGTGTCGGTGAAAGCGATGGCGACGCCGTCGCTGGTGGTCGCGTACTTGACGCGTGGCTCGGCCATAACGCCCCAATTCTACGCCAACGAGTCCACGAGGTGCGTTCCGGGCTTATACTCCCCTTCATGCGATACGTCATCTACGGCGCCGGCGCCATCGGCGGCACCATCGGCGCCAGGCTCGCCCAACACGGCCGCGAAGTCGCCCTCATCGCCCGCGGCCCCCACCTGGAAACGCTGCGGGACGACGGCCTGACGCTGCGCACGCCGGACGAGACCCTGACGCAGAAGATCACCGTCGGCGGCCACCCGGACGAGATCGACTGGCGCACCGACGACGTCGTCGTCCTGGCGATGAAGACGCAGGATACGGCGGACGCCCTGACGGCGCTGCGTTCAGCCGCCGGCGACGTCGCCATCGTCTGCGCGCAGAACGGCGTCGCCAACGAGCGCATGGCGGCCCGCCTCTTTTCACACGTCTACGGCATGGTCGTTTGGCTGCCGGGCACGCACCTGCAGCCCGGCGAGGTCATCGCCCACTCGTCGCCCATCGCCGGCATCCTCCACGCCGGCCGCTACCCGCAGGGAACGGACGACCTGATCGAGGCCGTGGCGGCCGACCTGCGCGCCAGCGGCTTCGCCTCCCAGCCCAACGAGAAGATCATGCGCCTGAAGTACGCCAAGCTGCTCTCCAACCTCCTCAACATCGTGCAAGCGCTCTCCTCCGGCGCCGCCGGCGACATCGTGCGCGCCGTCCGCGACGAGGCGAACGCCGTCTACGCAGCCGCCTCCATCGACTTCGCCGGGCCAGAGGAGTTGGCGGACCACGTAAAGGGGATCACCGTCAAGCCGGTGCCGGGCTTCGAGTCTCGCCTCGGCGGATCGACCTGGCAGAGCCTCTCCCGCGGCGGCTCGCTGGAGACCGACTACCTGAACGGCGAGATCGCCCTGCTCGGAGCGCTGCACGGCGTCCCCACGCCGTACAACCGCATGCTCCAGGCCGCAGCGGCCGAGGCTTCGCGTGAGGGCCGCGAGCCCGGCAGCTACACGCCGGAAGAGCTCCTCGCCCACCTGCCAACGGACCGATAACGGACAGACAGAGAGACCGCACACAG
>JADFKG010000076.1 GCA_022565075.1 Chloroflexota bacterium
GATGAGGGGGAGCCACCGTGGCTCGGCGCTACGGCCCATGGCGTGCACGGCGCTGACCTTGAGGCGATGACTGCCGCTTTCGTAAGCCTGAGTGAGGGCCTGGCGCACCCAGCCGGCGTCGTGCGGGCCGATCGCTTCGACGGCTCGCACGCGCACCTCTTCGATCTCTCCGGCGTTCTCGACGACGCGGCGCAGCACGGCGGCCGCGCGCTCAAAGTGCCGCTCCCGGAGGCGACCGGTCTCGAAGAGGAGCACGAAACGGCCGAGGGCGAGAGCCGCTTCAGCGCGCACAGCGGCGTCGTCGTCCGTCTCCGCGAGCGCTGTCAGGTCGTCGATGAGATCTACAGACTCGTACTCCCAGAGGCCGCGCACTGCCGCCAGCCGCACCTCGGAATCGTTGTCTTTAAGAGCGTGGCGGGAGACGGCATCGAAGTCCAACTCGACGGTGTCCTCTGCGAGATCGATGAGCTCTTGCAGGATGTGACGCCGGCGGCGAACGTCGAGGTCCGGCCAGCGTGCAGCGAACTGCTCCGCCTCTTCGGGCGAAAGGTCGGACAGGCGCTGCAGCTCCGCGATCTTGAGCGGGCGCGAGCTATCGGCGAGCGCTTCCAGGTATTCTTCGAAGTTCATTCAAGCACCACGTGTCAGGAAGCCTTGGCGGAGACCGCCATTCGATCGAAGAGGAGCGGCGGAGTGTGGATCGTGCCGTTGATCCAGCGCGCTTCGTCCCCGATCGCGGAGACGCTGGCGAGCGCCTCGTGAACGTTGCCGGCAACCATCGTGTCCTTGACGCGGCCGACGATTTCGCCATTCTCTATCTTATACCCGAGGAGGACGTTCCCGGAGAAGTCGCCTCCCATCACGTTGCCCTGCCCGGCGCCCATCAGGTCTTCGACGATCAACCCCTCCTTGACGCTCGCCACCATCTCCTCGAACGTCGTCTCGCCGGGAGCGATGATCAGAGACGTCGTGGAGATGCTCGGCTGGCTGGTGAGAGAACGTTCGGCGCTGCCGGTCGTCTGCGCTTTCGCCAGGCCTGCGGACTGCAGATCGTACATGAAGCTGCGGACGGTTCCGCTCACGATGAGAGGAGTGCGCCTGCTGGCGACGCCCTCGTCGTCGAAGGGGCGCGAGGCGGGGCGCATCGGCAGCGTGGCGTCGTCGTGCACGGAGAGCCTGGCGTCGTAGAGATCGTCGCCCAGCTTGCCCGCGAGCGGTGACTGGCCCTGTTGAACGAGCCGGCCGGAGAAGGCGAGCGTCAGCGGCATCACGAGGGCGTCGGCGACGCCTGAGCTGGTGAAGATGACCGGCATCTCCGCGGTGCGCATGTTGGCGAGGTCGCGGGCGTGTTCGAGTTGCCAGGTGACCGTGCGCTCGATGCGGGCTGTGTCGATGTCAGGCGAGACGGAAGCGTCGACGTCGCCGACGAAGAGCATGTCGGTGCCGCGGATGAGGGAGCCGTGCAGCCAGGCCATGAGCATCGACCCGCGATAGGAGACGTTCGCCCCGTTGCTGTTGACGAGCGTCACCTCGCCGACGACACGGCGCAGTTGGGCGTCGCAGAGGAGCTCCGGCTCGACCTTGCGCACGGCGTCGATCAGCGTTTGGCCGGCCTCGATCATGTCGTCTACGGCGAACGCCTCCGTCGCGGGGTCGAACGTCTCGACTACCGGCGCCTCCACCTGCTTCGGGAAGTCGAAGTGGGCCTCCGGGCCGAACGGCGCCGTTTCCATCGCGGCGCTCACGAGGTCATCGACGTCGTCGGGGCGCGTGCTGGAGGCGAAACCGATGCGCCCGTCGGCGATGACGCGCAGGGCGACGCCGCTGGTGTGCCGCGAGTTCAGCTCCTTGAGGCGGTTGGCCTCGAACATGACGGGCGTCTCTTCGTTGGCGACCTGGTAGGCCTCGGCTTGCTGCGCGCCGGCCTTCCGTGCCGCGTCGAGGACTGCGTTGAGGTTTGTCATTCGGCTGTCTTTCGCTGATGCGCGTGAAGTTCGGGATGCTTGTCTAAGTAAGCGATTGCCAGAGCCAAGAAACGCCGTGTCGAAGACATCATCTCGAGGTGCTGCTCTTTGCTGAACGGGACTCGGTTTCCGTGTCGATGAGACTTGCTTATTTTCCATAGGACATTGATCTGTTCGCGGCTTGTTCCGAGAGATTCGTGGAGACGGCTCCAATCGCCCGAAGTCAATTCGCTATCACTCTTGCTGATGATTCTCGCCAGTGCCTCTATGGCACGATAGAAATAAAGGGGCGAGTCCTCTCTGTGGAGCAAGCCTTGATTGAAGTCCCGAATAGCGTACCGAAGATTCGGGACTACTCCCATTAGGTCTGTGGCTGTCGCCCTATCTACCTGCGGCTCGATTGCTGGTGCCTTGTCGTATGGCGCTAGAACGACCTCTCCCGAGTCGGTAAGACAGTAGTCCAACATGCAAGAGAGTCCTATGCCATCGGTTACAACCGTACTAAGGATCGTATTGTCTACAAGGTGGCGTGTCACCCGAAAGATGTCGTCCTCATCATCAGTGGGCGCACCATCGGGGTACTCGACAACTATGCTCCCCCCAAGAATCGTGCACTTGAAACGCTTGTCCCCTTCCTCAAGAGGCAGCCGTCCGCTAGACATCGTGTAAATGTCAGGCGGTTGCCGGTTCGACAGGCTGATCGTGCCACAAACCAAGACCCTGTCAGTCATCTACCTCTCCCCCACTACGCAGTCCTGGATGCGGATGTGGGGGCTGCCGTTGGAGACTGGCAACGGCATCTGGCCGCCCTTGCCGCAGCCGCCGCCCTGGTTGAAGTCGAGGTCGCGGGCGATGCCGTCGATGTTCTCGAGCGTCGTGAAGAGGTTGCCGGTCAGCTTGACTGGGCGCAGGAGTTCGGCGACCTTGCCGTCGCGGATCATGAACGCCTCGCCGGCGGAGAAGGTGAACATCTCCATGCTCGTCGTGCCGCCAAACCAGTTGCGGGCGTAGACGCCGAGCTTGATGTCGCCGATGAGGTCATCGAACGTGGCGTCGCCGTCCTCGATGTAAGTGTTGGTCATGCGCACGATCGGCGGGAAGCGGTAGTCGATGGCGCGCGCGTTGCCGGAGGGCGGTTCGCCCATCTTGCCGGCCGTCTCACGCGAGTGCAGGCGGCCGACGAGGATGCCCTCGCGGATGAGGTCGGTCTTCTTCGCCGGCGTGCCTTCGTCGTCGTACTTGAAGCTGCCGCGCAGGCCCGGCACGGCAGCGCCGTCGACGATGTTGAGGTTCTTCTGGCCAAACTTGCGGCCGAGCACCATGATCTCTTTCATGCGGTCGTTTTCGTAGACGAAGTCGGATTCGGAGAGGTGACCGAACGCCTCGTGGCAGAAGACGCCGGCGAGGATCGGGTCGAGGACGACGGGGTAGACGCCCGGCTCGACGTACGGTGCGTTCAGAAGCTCGACGGCGCGGTTGGCGATCATGTCCGCCGCCTCATCAAGCGTATCGATGTACGAGAAGTCGTTGAGGGCGCCAAGGCTCATGCTCGATTGCTGCATGTCGCCGTTGCGGCGCGCGGTCGCCGCCAGCCGCGAGATGACGTCGATGCGCTCCTGCTCAATGTACGAGCCTTCGGAGCTGGCGAACGTGACGCGCTTGTGGGAATCGCCGTAGACGATGTTCGTGCTGGTAACGCCGTCGACCGAGAGCATCCTCGCGTTGTAGCCGTCGAAGATCTCCTTCTTGCGCGCGAGCGTGATCGTGCGCGGGTCCATCGCTACATCAAGTGGAACGACATCGATGACCGGATCGACCGGCGCCAGGACGCTCGTCTCCTTGCCGACGTGGCGAGCCTGCGCCACTGCTTCTTCGACCCGCGTGCGGATATCGTGGGGCTGGTTGAAGCTGACGAAGCCCCAGCCGCCGTTGACGAGCGCCCGTGCGCAGCCGCCGAAGCTCCGCGTACGGCCGATCTCCTCCAGCTCTTGGCCCCGGTAAACGAGGCGCGTAGTGGAGGTATCGTCGATCCGAATCTCGACGTAGTCGGCGTTGTGGCCGCGAACGGCCGTTTCGATGTCATCTCTGGAAGTCAGTTGGTCAGGCACTGATGCTCCTTCTAGACGTCAGCTCGAGCCCATGTTGGCCTTGGCGGGGCCGGCTTCGGCATCGATTTTCGGTTCGGTGCCCCTGATGAGGCGCCGGATGTTGGGAATATGCGTGACGAGGACGAAGAACGTAGCGAAGGCACCGAAGATCGTCTTCGTGTACGTGAAGTCTTCGCCGGCGCCTCCGAGCGCGAGGACGAGCAGTACAACCGCACCGCCAGGTACCGTCGCCATCGACATCACGCTCATGTAGCGCAGGGCCAGGACGATGAAGATTCCGACTGCGAACATGCCAACGGCCAGAGGTAACGCGAGCGCCGCGTAGACGCCGAACGACGTCGCTACGCCGCGGCCACCCCGGAAGCGGATGAAGACCGGAAAGTCGTGTCCCAGGACGGCCGCGATGCCTGCAGCGACTTGCAGGTCGTGCGTGCCAAAGATGTACCAGGTAATGAGGGTGGGCGCGTAGCCCTTCGCCGCATCGAGGACCATGACGAGGGCGAACGGAGCGCGCCCCAGCAAGCGCAAGACGTTCGTCGCTCCGGTCATGCCGCTGCCGTGGTCACGAATGTCGGTGCCGCGCATGAGGCGCACCGTCAGGTAGCCGACGGGAATTGAGCCGATCAGATAGGACGCTGTGACGACGACGGCGAGTTCTAAGAGGTTCACTCGGGGCGGCTCCTGAACTCCAACCGGATGGCGGTGCCTTCGAAGCCCCAGCGACGGCGGAAGTGGTTCTCCAGGTAGCGCCGGTACGAGAAGTGGACGCTCTTCGCATCGTTGCAGAAGATGACGAACGTGGGGGGGCGGATCTCGGCCTGAGTCGCGTACTTCAGCTTCAAGAGCTTGCGGCTGGTCGAGGACGGCGGGTGCGCGGCGACGGCCTCGCGCAGGGCGGCGTTGACCTCAGCGGTGGGTATGCGCATGGAGCGAGCCTCATCCACCTCAACGACGAGGTCGAGGAGGCCTTTGATGTTCAGTTCGGTCTTTGCGGAGATAAAGGCTAGCGGCGCCCAGGGAGTGAAGCGGAGACGAGTGAGCACCCGATGGGCGATGGTGTCGCGGTTCTCCTCGGTGTCTTCGGCGAGGTCCCACTTGTTGACGGCGACTACCATGCCCTTGTAGGCCTTCGCCACGTCGCCAGCGATGTGCTGGTCCTGGTGCGCCACTTTCTCGTTACCGTCGAGGACGAGGACGACGACGTCGCTGCGCTCGAGCGCCTTCTGGGCACGCATGACGCTGTACCTCTCGATCCCCTTCTCGATGCGGCCCGGGCGCCGTAGTCCGGCGGTATCGATTAGCACCATCTTGCGGTCGCCGTACTGGAATGGCGTGTCGACGGCATCGCGGGTCGTCCCGGCCATCTCACTGACGAGGACGCGCTGTTCACCGAGGATGGAGTTGATCAGAGCGGACTTGCCAACGTTTGGCCGGCCGACGACGGCCATTCGCAGCACCTGCGTCTCGGCTTCCAGGTGTGATTCCGGCAAAAGGTCGAGGAGTTTGTCCTGCACCTCGCGCACGCCGATATCGTGGTGTGCGCTGATCGCCATCGGTTCGCCCAGGCCCAGCTCGTAGAAGTCGACGGCGAGCTCCCGGCGCGCCTCGTTGTCACCCTTGTTAGCGAGAAGCATGACCGGCCGCTCGGTCCGGCGCAGCAGCTCGGCGATCTCGGTATCGACGGGCGTCACGCCGGTGGTGGCGTCGCAGATGAAGAGGATGACGTCGGCCTCGGCCATCGCCACGGCGACCTGATCACGGATGAGCGCGGAGTAGCCTTCGCTGGCGTCTGGCTCAAGGCCGCCGGTGTCGATGATGGTGTAGGGGGTCGTCTTCCATTCGGCGTCACCGTAGAGGCGATCGCGGGTGGTGCCCGGGATGTCCTCGACGATCGCCTGGCGGTCGCCGACCAGGCGGTTGAACAGCGTGGACTTACCGACGTTGGGTCGTCCAACTATCGCCGCCACGGGCTTGCGTGTATCTGGCGTCGAAGGTGCATCCTTCGCACGAGCGTTGGCCACGCTACTGGGACTCCAGAGCGACGTCGAGCTCTCTGGGTGTGACGCTGACGATTGTGACTCCCGCCAGCTGAGCAACGTCAATCTTGACCGCGTGCGTCCCGGCTCCCAGATCGGTGAGGTCGACGGTTGCACTGATATCGGCCGGGCTCACCTGGCTGAGGATCGGGAACGGGCCGATGAGCTTGACGGCGACCGAAGGGAGCGCACCAACGATGCTCACGTTAGGTCCCAGGTTGGTCGCGGCTATGGGGACTGTGAAGCTAAACTCCGAGGTCGCAGGGCCGATCGTCACGGTCACCGTCACAGTCTGCGCGCCGCCGGTCACTTCGGCACCACTCGGCACGTCGAGGGAGACGGAGAGAACGACGGTCTCGTCGGCGCCGCTGATGTCCACGGGCTGAGTGTCGATAGAGTCGGTGCCAGTGATGAAGGACTCTGTGCCGCGGACTGTGACCGTCGGCGGGTCGACGCTGACCGAGACGACGTTGTATCCGGTGGCCGGATCTCCGGCTGTGATGACGCTGACGGCGACGGAGCGCGAGAACCTCTCCTGCTCGATCACGATGGTGACTCCGATAATCGACGGCTCCACGCTCACCCGCTGCACGAGAAAGCCGCGATCGTTGCGCGGCGTCAGGCGCACGGCCTGATCGACGGAACTGGTGCGAGCGGTGACGTCGATCGTCGCCGTCACGCGGGACACAGAATTCACCTCGTCCTGCGGGCCTGTGACGAGCACGGTGTCATCGTCAAGTACGGCGGGACTGATCGTGAAGCCGGACGCCGGCGAGCCGGTGACATTGATCTCGACAGGCACGGACTTGCCGGTGAGTTGCGCAAGTTCCACGGTCACTGAGTCCGGTAGTGGTTCGTCGATGCGCAGGCCACCGCGACTAGTCAGCGCCCGGACGTTGACCGGAAGTTCGTAGCTGCCGACGGTCAGCCCCTCGAGGTCGACGTCAGCCTCAAAGTCGCCTGCGGTCAGGCTGTCGAAGACATCATCAGCGACCGTGATGCGCAGGCGCAGCGGCGTGATGCTGGACGCTATGGCGACGTCGTCCGGAACGTTGATCGGCTGAACGGTGATGTCGATCGGGAGGACGCGCGTCTGCGTTGGGTTCTCGGTGTCGGTGACGAAGATCCAGAGGCCGAAGGCGAGCACGATCGAAAGAGACGCCAGGCCGCGGTTGTCGCTCAGCGAATCGACCACCGGGCGGGCGAGAGCGGCGAAGAACTGGAGTGTCTCCTGGAATACCCGGACTATACCCTGCATCGTCAGTTGTCTCGGCGGCTCAGCCTGGGCAGTCTGGGGCCGGTCGGGCGGTCCAGGTCGGAGGAAGGCAAGATCAGGCTGCGGAGGATGCCGCGCAGGCGAGGACCGTCGAGGTTGGAGATGGCGCGGCCGTTCGCCGCGATGGACACGGCACCCGTTTCCTCCGATACGACGACGATCACTGCGTCCGTGCGCTCCGAAAGGCCGAGGGCGGCGCGATGGCGAGTGCCTTGAAGGTTGTCGGTGCGCTCTGAAAGCGGCAGGGTCGCGCCGGCGGCGACGACGCGGTCCGCGCGAACGATGACGGCGCCGTCGTGGAGGGCGGCGTTCGGGTAGAAGATGGACATCAGAAGTGGCGTCGAGCAGAGCGCTTCGAGCTTCGTGCCAGTGTCGATGTAGTCCTCAAGGCCGGTTTCGCGCTCGATGACGATGATGGCGCCCCGGTGCTGCTCGCCGAGCGTCATTGAGGCGTCGGCGATGCCATCGACAACGCTTTCCAGGTTTGCACGTCCAGCCGGCCAGTGCCAGCGGCCCGTGCGCCCGATGCGCTCGAGGAAGCGGCGGATCTCCTGCTGGAAGATGATGGGCAGTGCGATGAGGAGCGCCGGAAAGGAGTTGCTCAGGAGCCAGCTGAGAACCGTCAGGTTGAGGGCCTCGACGAGAATAAACGCGCCAATGACGATGATCAGCATGCCACGCAGCAGCGACATCGCGGTCGTGCCTTTGACGATCAGTAGCACGAGGTAGATCAGCAAGGCGAGGCTGAGGATTTCGATGACGCTCTCGACACGAAACTCGTCGAGGGCGTCGGTGACGCTGTTCCAGAGGCCCACGCTACTCCACGTCTTCTTCGGAGAGGATGTGGGCGAGAAGCGCTTTCTGAGCGTGCAGGCGGTTCTCGGCCTGGTCGAAAGCGGCGGACTGCGGCCCGTCCAGGACCTCTGCGGTCACTTCTTCGCCCCTGTGCGCCGGTAAGTCGTGCATGAAGATGGCGTCGGGCCGTGCGCGCTTCATGAGTGAGGCGTCGACGGTGTAGCCGGCGAAGTCTTCGCGGCGGAGGCCGGCCTCCGCTTCCTGGCCCATGCTCGCCCAGACGTCTGTGTACACGACGTCGGCGTCGGTCGCCGCTTCTTCGGGTTCGCGCAGCTGGGTTATGCTGCCGCCGGATTCGGCTGCGAACGCCGTGGCGCGCTCGAGTACTTCGGGGGCTACTTCGTACCCCTCCGGCGAGGCGATGCGGATGTGCATGCCGGTGAGGGCGCCGGCCAGTGCGAGCGAGTTGGCGACGTTGTTGCCGTCGCCGATGTAGGCCAGTGTGACGCCGCTGAGACGACCCTTCTTTTCACGCACGGTGAGCAGGTCGGCGAGGGCCTGGCAGGGGTGCTCTCTATCGGAGAGGGCGTTGATGACGGGCACGGAGCTGTGCTCGGCGAGCTGCTGGACGGTCTCGGTCGTGAAGGTGCGGGCGGCGATGCAGTCGACGTAGCGGCTGAGGACGCGGGCGACGTCGGCGGGCGTTTCACGTTCGCCGAGGCCGACTTCGGGAGGGGAGAGGTATATGCAGTCGCCGCCGAGGTGTCTCATCGCCACTTCAAAGGAGACGCGGGTGCGCAGGGAGGGTTTCTCGAAGACGAGGGCGAGGGTCTGGCCCTGGAGGAGCGGGCGGCGACCGGCGTCCTTCAACGCGAGCGCAGTCGCGAGGATGCGTTCGATTTCGGGTGCCGTGAGATCGGCTATGGAGATGACGTTGCGACCGCGCACGGAAGGCCTCCAGAAGTGGTTTCAGTATAGCATCGCTCAGGTAGGGGACGGCTGCGCTAAGATGTGGGAAATTTAGACGCCAGGAGGGAGCTTGATATGGTTCGTCCCGTTGTGTTTTTCCAGATATGGGGGAAGGATCCCGACGGGCTGCGTGAGTTCTACCGCGAGATGTTCGGGTGGAAGATCGATGAGCCGAACGCGATGGGGATATCGATGATCGAGCACGGGACCGGGGGGCCGCCGGAAGGGGTTGGCGGGTCGATCATGGCGGGGGCGGAGGCGCGGGTGCTGATCTATGTGCAGGTGCTGGACCCGGCGGAGACGCTGGCGAAGGCGGAGGCGCTGGGCGGGCGGCGGGTGATGGAGCCGTTCGATGTGCCGGACGGGCCGACGGTGGCGCAGATGGCGGACCCGGAGGGGAATGTGATCGGGCTGGTGAAGCAGTAGGCGGTCTTTGATTGATTGCGGGTCCGGTGGTACGGGATCCGATTGTTTTTCGTCATAGGTGTGTTTCGAGGACGGATTTCGTGTCTGGGAGGCCGGGGATGCTTCGATTGTTCTCGTAGGCTTCGTTGGCGCGGTCGAGGGCCTGTTGTTCGAAGCGCTCGAGGAGGCGGTGGAGGAGGCGGTCGGCCTGACGGCGGTTGCGGCGCTGGCGCTCGGTCTGGGCGCCGGCGAGGTGGTGGAGGATGCGGAGGCCTTCGGGGTCGTGGGAGATGATTTCGATGAGGCGGCGGTAGGCGGCGGACGTGC
>JADFKG010000077.1 GCA_022565075.1 Chloroflexota bacterium
CAGCGGTAGCAGGAGGCTTGGTGGGTGGCGTGCTCCTGCTGTTGCGCAAGAAAGGAAGAAAGGATGCGCTGCCCTTCGCGCCCTTTATGACGCTGGGTGCGATCATCGCTCTCCCAGCCGGAAGTGAGATCTTCGCCAAGTTCTTGGACTTGACGCGGATCGTGTGAAAGCACCTGCAATGGCGCACCCCAGCGAAGTGTTCAAACGCAATGGCCTGTGGCTGAGAAGGCTTCCCCTAGCCTTCGTGCGCATGGGCCGGGCCCGAACGAAGGCCGGCGTTTTCGAGCCGGAGACCCATGAGGAAGACTCGCATGCCAACCTACTCTTCCAGTCGATAGGGCTGTTCCGGTTCTTCTCCTTTGCCATGGGGGCGGGCCTCGCCTTCTCGCTGGGGTCCGAGGAAACGACGACGCTGACGCCCATCGTCACGGTGATCGTGGTCGGCGTCTACAATGCCGTCGTGGTGGGCCTCCGCCTCAACCCGAGAGGTTATCCGCAGGCCTTCCGATGGCTGAGCTTCGGGTTCGATATCGCGCTGGCCATGGTCATCGTGCTCTCCACGGGCGGCTACGCCAGCTTCCCGGTGGCGCTGGCCGCGCGCGGACACAAGATCCCGCTGGCCGTCTACTTGCCCGACCTCGTGCCGGGCTGGGCCGTGCGGGCGATCGCTCGGCTGGCTCAGCGCGTCGCCGCGACCGCGGTCGAGAGCCTGCGCCGCCTGCCGAGCGACAAGACGATCGTCACCGGCTATCCGGTACGGAGCGAGTTCTACCGGGCCGACCGCAGCGGCGGCCGCGAGCGCCTGGGCCTGAGCCCGGAGGAGAAGGTGCTGTTCATCAGCGGCGGGTCGACGGGCGCGCAGCGCATCAACCGCGCGATCGCAGCCGAGATTTCGGGCTTGCTTGAGTTATGTGAAGTCGTCCACATCTCCGGGCCCGGCGACGAGCCGTGGCTGCGCGAGATCAAGGAGGGCCTCCCCGTCGCCCTGCGCGACCGCTACCACCTGTACGGCTACCTGCACGACGAGATGCCGTGGGCGATGGCTGCCGCCGACCTGGCACTCTGCCGCTCCGGCGCGTCCGTGATCGGTGAGCTGCCGGCGCTGGGACTGCCGGCGGTTCTCGTCCCGCTGCCGCTGGCCGGGGCGCACCAGCGCACCAACGCCCGCTACCTGGAGAAGCACGGCGCGGCGGCGATCCTGGAGGAAGACAGCCTCGGCGATCTCCTGCCGGTCGTCGGCTCGCTGCTGCACGACGAAAGGCGCCTGCGTGAGATGCGCGACGCAGCTCGCCAGCTGGCACGCCCCAACGCCGCGGCACGGATCGCTAACGTGATCATGGAGCTGGCCAAGGAGCGAGCAAGATGACGCACGTCGCCGAGCGCACGATACCCGATCGCGTGCACCTCGTCGGGGTTGGCGGCATCCACATGTCCGGCATCGCCCGGATACTGCGCGACCGCGGGCACACCGTCAGCGGCTCCGACCTCCAACTGACGCCACTCACCCGCAAGCTCGAGGCGCTTGGCGTAACCGTTCACGAAGGCCACGCCCGCGAGAACATCGACGACGCCGGCCTCGTCGTCTACACCTCCGCGGCGCAGGCGGACAACCCGGAGCTGGCGGCGGCGCGCGAACGCGGCGTGCCGACGGTCAAGCGCGCGGAGATGGTGGCGATCCTGCAGCAGGGCAAGAAGGTCGTGGCCGTCGCCGGCGCGCACGGCAAGACGACGACGTCCTCGCTGATCGCCTGGATTCTGCACGAGGCAGGCCTTTCGCCGACGATCATGCTCGGTGGCGAGATGCGAAACCTGAAGACGAACGCCCTGCCCGGCGACGGCCCGCACTTCGTCGTCGAGGCTGACGAGTACGACCGCGCGTTCCTCAACTACCACCCATACGTCGCGGTCGTGACGAACGTTGAGCCGGACCACCTGGACGTCTACGGCTCATTCGAGGAGCTGCAAGCGGCATACGCGCAGTTCCTCGCTCAAGTTGACATTCCCGGTTTTATCGTTGCCTGCTTGGATTCCCCCTCCTTGCAGGCATGCCTGTCACAGCGACAGGCGATTCTCCCTGAGACTGTAGGAGACGACGTGACTTTCCCCGTCCACGTCGTCTCCTACAGTCACCTTTCGCCGGAAGCTGACTGGTACGCGGAGATCGTTTCGGATAGTCCACAAGAAGAAGGGCACAAGGGTGTAGACGGATCAACCTTTGTGGTACGATTTCGGAAACAACACTGGGGGAAGTTTGTGACGCAACTTGCAGGCGTACACAACGTAAGCAACTGCCTGGCAGCGGTTGCCGTGGGCGAAATCCTCGGCGTCCCTCGGGACACCGTGAGGGAGGCCATCGCTTCGTTTACGGGCATCTCGCGGCGCTTCGAGCATATCGGCGAGGCTGCCGGCATAACACTCATGGACGACTACGCACACCATCCCACCGAGATCCGCGCCTCCCTGGCGGCGGCACGCACCCGTTTCCCCGGCCGGCGGCTCGTTATTCTCTTCCAGCCTCACACCTACACCCGCACGTCGTACCTGTTGGACGACTTCCGTGGCTGTTTCGGCGACGCCGACGTGCTCTACCTGGCGGAGACCTACGCGGCCCGCGAGGACCCGGCGCAGGGCATGGACGCCGAGACGCTGGCCGGCGAGATCACCCACCCGCAGGCGGTCTACGCCGGATCGGTCGCCGAGGCGGCGGGCGTCGTCGCCGAGGCGCTGAGCGAAGGCGACGTGTTCTTCACGGTCGGCGCGGGCGACGTCGAAAAGGCGGGGCCGCTCGTGCTGGAGGCGCTCAAGAGACGATGAACGACGAACTGACCGCGGAGCTGAGCCGGATCGCGCCCGTCAAACGGGACGAGCCGATGTCGCGCCACGTCACCTTCGGCGTCGGCGGGCCGGCGGACCTCTTCGTCTCCGTGAAGAACGAGGAGCAGCTGCGCGAAGCGTTCGTGAGCGGCAAGCGCCACGGCGTAGCGGTCCACATCCTCGGCTCCGGCTCGAACGTCCTCGTGGGCGACGGCGGCATCCGTGGGCTGGTCATCGACAACCAGCACGCGGAGATCGGCGAGCCCTGGGAGAACGGTGTCGGTCCGCGCGTGCGCGCCGGCAGCGGGCTCTCGTTCGCGACGCTGGCGCGCCGGATGGCCAACGGCGGGTACGGTGGCGTCGAGTGGGCCTGCGGAATCCCCGGCAGCCTGGGCGGCGCCGTCGTCTCCAACGCCGGCGCCTACGGCCGCTCGCTAGGCGACGTTCTCATCAGCGCCCGCCTGACGAACCCCGACGGCGAGGTGAGCGAGCTCTCGGCGGCTGACCTGGAGCTGGACTACCGCAGGAGCGCGCTGGCCAGCGGCACGATCGGCGAAAGCGCGGTGCTGTCCGTCGACGTGCGTTTGCAGAAGGGCGACGCGGAGGCTCTGAAGGAGACGATCCGCCGCTTCGACGAGCAGCGAAAGAGCGCGCAGCCGACCGGCCAGAACTGCGGCTCCGTCTTCAAGAACCCGCCGGACAAGGCGGCGTGGGAGTTCGTCGACGGCGCCGGCCTGCGCGGCCACCGCATCGGCAACGCGCAGTTTTCGGAGCAGCACTCCAACTTCATCCTCAACCTGGGCGGCGCGACCGCCAAAGACATCACATCGCTGATCGAGCTGGCGCAGGAAAGGATCCGCGAGCGGACCGGCGTCGAGATGACGCCCGAAGTGGCGTTCGTGGGAGAGTTCGAATGACGCCGCGGGCGCGAAAGCTCAAAGTAGCCGTCCTCTTCGGCGGGCGCTCCGTCGAGCACGAGGTCTCGGTCGTCTCCGCGCAGGGTGTGATGGCCGCGATCGACGATACGCGCTTCAAGACCGTACCGATCGGCGTTACGCGACAGGGCACGTGGCTGACGCCCGCGCAGACCGAACGAGCGCTGGAGCGCATCCGGCAGGAGCGCATTCGCTCGCTGGACGAGCCGTTGGGCGAAGGTCTGCTCTACCGGACGGCGGCGCTGGGAGCGCTGCGCAGAGTGGACATCGTCTTTCCGCTGATCCACGGCACGAACGGCGAGGACGGGACGCTGCAGGGTCTGCTGGAGATGGCCGGCGTACCGTACGTCGGCGCCGGCGTGGCGGCGTCGGCGCTGGGCATGGACAAGGCGCTGCAGAAGACTTTCTTCCGCCACCACGACTTCCCCGTCGTCGACGACGTCGAGATCAAGGCGAGCGACTGGACGCGGAACCGCGACAGCGTGCTGCACGCGGCCGAGGCGACGATCGGCTACCCGGCGTTCGTGAAGCCGGCCAACGGCGGCTCCAGCGTCGGCACATCCAAGGTACGTTCGCGCGAGGACCTCGAGGCGGCGATCGCCGAGGCGTTCCGCTACGACCGCAAGGTGCTCGTCGAAGAGGCGATCGAGGGCCGCGAGGTCGAAGTGGCGGTGCTTGGCAACGACGAGCCGGAGGCTTCGCCGGTGGGTGAGATCACTTACGAGACGGAGTTCTACGACTACCACGCCAAGTACGACGACCCCGCGACCGGCCTGCACATCCCGGCGGACATCCCGGAAGCTCTCTCTGACCGCCTGCGGGAGACGGCGGTCGCGGCGTACAAGGCGCTCGACTGTGCCGGACTGGCGCGCGTCGACTTCTTCCTGACGCCCGACGACCGCTTCTTCCTCAACGAAGTGAACACGATCCCCGGCTTCACGCCTACGAGCATGTACCCGAAGCTCTGGGCCTACGCCGGACTCTCTTACAGCGACCTGATCACGCGGTTGATCGAGCTGGGCCTCGAGCGCTACCAGGAGAAGCCCCGTGGCTAACCGCAAGCGGCGCGGCTCGCCGTTCTCCGGCAAGCACCGGACGAAGGCCGTTCGCGGCGAGGTGCTGCTTGACGACCGCACAAAGCGCCGTCTCTCGCGCATCCGCTGGCGGCGAATCGGCACCGTGCTGGCGTCCGCCGGCATCGTTGCCGGGCTTGTCGCGCTGTACTTCTCGCCGGCGCTGCGGGTGCACGAGATCGAGGTCGGCGGCGCGGCGACGGTCAGCGCAGCGGACATCGAGGCGGCGGCCGGGCTGAACGGCACCTCGCTACTCACTGCGAACCTCAGCGCGGCCGAATCGCGCATCGAAGAGCTGCCCATGGTGAAGGAAGCGACGGTCACGCGCGCCTGGCCACAGACGGTGCGTATCGCGATCCTGGAGCGCACGCCGTGGGCCGTCTGGCAGGCCGGCAGCAGAGCCTACGCCGTCGATGAGGAAGGCGTGGTGCTGGTTGGCGATGCGCCGGAAGGGACGCTGGTGATCAGCGTCGCGGGCGCTGACGAGGGGCTGGAGCCCGGCCAGATGGTGGACCAGGACGCAGTGGCGCTGGCACGCTCGCTCACGGAGCTTGTGCCGGCGGAGTTGGCGCTGAACGTCGCCACGTTCGAGTGGTCCGGGGACCGCGGTCTGACGATCACGACCGACAGTGGGTATAGCGTCGTACTGGGCGACAGCCAGGACATGGAGTACAAGCTCGCCGTCTGGCGGGAGATCGAAGCGAAGCTGGGCCGGGCGAACATGACCGGCCACGTGCTGGACTTGCGCTTCGGAGACAGGCCTTCGTTCCAGTGACGCGAGTGGAGGTGATGCAATGAACGACAACGTACTGGCCGCGATCGACGTGGGGAGCAGCAAGATCTGCACCCTCGTCGCGGAGGCCACGCCTGACGAGGAGTTGCGTGTGCTGGGCATCGGCATCACGCCGGCGGACGGCGTCAAGAAGGGGATGGTGGACAACATCCAGGGCGCGACGGCGGCGATCAGCGAGTCGATCGAGCGGGCGGAGCGTTCCAGCGGGACGAAGATCGTCTCCGCCTACGTCAACATCAGTGGCAACCACGCGACGTCGCTGAACAACCGCGGCACCTCGACGATCCCCGGCAAGCAGCGCCCGATCGCGGATGAAGACATCGAGCGGGCGCTGGAGGGCGCGCGCGACATGAGCCTGCCAACGAACCGCGAGGTGCTGCACAGCATCGCCCGCTTCTTCGTCGTCGACGGACAGGAGCAGGTGACGGACCCGGTGGGCATGTACGGCGGGCGTCTGGACATGGACACGCATATAGTCACCGGATCAGTGACGGCGATCCAGAACCTGACGCAATGCGTCGAGGGCGCCGGCGTGCAGGTGGAGATGCTGGTCTTCTCGCCGCTGGCCGCCGCTGAGGCCGTGCTTGAGGACGAGGAGAAGGAACAGGGCGTGATCCTGGCCGACATCGGCGGCGGCACGACGGAGATCGCCGTCTTCGTGGAGGGCAGCATCTTCCACACAACCGTCCTCCCGGTCGGCGGCTATCACCTGACGCACGACCTCGTTGCCGGCCTGCGCGGGCCCTTCTCGCACGTCGAGGAGCTGAAGCTGCAGTACGGCTCCTGCATGCCGAGTCAGATCGACGCCGAAGAGATCGTCGAGATGGAGACTTTCGGCGGGCAGCGCACGAAGGAAGTGTCACGACGCCGCATCGCCGAGATCCTGCAGGCGCGGATCGAGGAGATCCTGGAGATGATCTACATCGACGTTAAGCGCGCCGGCTTCGACGACATGGTCGCCGCCGGGCTCGTCTTCACCGGCGGCACGGCACAGCTGCCGGGGCTGATCGAACTCTCGGAGATGGTGCTGCGCATGCCCGTCCGCAAGGGCATGCCGGGCGGCGTGCACGGTCTCGCTGACTCGCTGAACAGCCCGGCCTACGCGACGAGCGTCGGGCTGCTGCACTGGGCAGCGGCCGAAGAGAGGCCGCTCAACGGCAACGGAAATGGCAACGGCATGGGCAAGCTGGACCTGAAGATGCCGGGCGTGAACCTGGGGGGATTGGCCGGGGCCGCCCGCAAGTGGATCAAGACGCTGATACCGAAGTGAACGTTCAGAGCGCAGAAAGTGAAGGGAGGATCGCATGATGAAGTACGACATGGACGGGCTACCGCCGATCAAGGTGGTGGGCGTCGGTGGGGGCGGCTGCAACGCCGTCGACCGCATGATCGAGGCCCGCATCGGGGGCGTCGAGTTCGTCGGCGTGAACACGGATCAGCAGGCGCTGGCCCGCTGCAACGCGGACGTTCAGATCCGCATCGGCGAGCAGGTGACGAAGGGGCTGGGCGCCGGCAGCGACCCGGACAAGGGCCGAGAAGCCGCCGAAGAGTCCCGCGACGAGCTGAAAGACGCCCTCAGCGGTTCGGAGATGGTGTTCATCACCGCCGGCCTGGGCGGCGGCACCGGCACCGGGGCCGCACCGGTCCTAGCGCAGGTGGCGCAGAGCATCGGCGCGCTGACGGTTGGCGTCGTCACCAAGCCTTTCGCCTTCGAGGGCGCCAAGCGGCGCGAGCAGGCCCAGCGCGGCATCGAAGCGCTGAAGGCCGAGGTCGATACTCTGATCATCATCCCGAACGACCGTCTGCTCGCCGTCTGCGACCAGGGGACGACGGTCGCCGAGGCGTTCAAGATGGCCGACGACGTGCTGCGCCAGGGCATCCAGGGGATCTCTGAGCTGATCACGATGCCGGGCGACATCAACCTGGACTTCGCCGACGTGCGCCGGATCATGTCGAACGCCGGCCAGGCGCTGATGGCGATCGGCCAGTCGACGGGCGAGAACCGCGCCGTCGAGGCCGCGCAGGCCGCGATTGAGAGCCCGCTGCTGGACGTCAACATCCACGGGGCGACGGGCGTTCTCTTCAACGTCGCCAGCGCCGGCACGCTGGGCCTGCACGAGCTGAACATGGCCGCTCAGGTGATCGCGGAAGTGGTCGACCCTGACGCGGAGATCATCTTCGGCTCGTCGACCGACCCGGAGCTGGGCGAAGAGGTGAAGATCACGCTGATCGCCGTCGGCTTCTCGCCGGAGCGAACGCAGGAGCAGCAGTACGAGGACGAGGAGTTCAAGCGCCTGCGCACGGAGTCGCTGGATAACAAGGATGACACCGACCTGCCTACGTTTCTACGGAGGCCCGCATCGATTAGATAACTAACTCCTTCTGTGGGAGGGCGGCCATCCCCGGCCGTATTCCTCCCTGGCACGACCATCCGCCTGCCCTTCACAGGCGGATCAGCACCGCAGGGCCGTCTGTACACCCTCCCCCTCAGACGTTCCTGCGGTGCTCCTTTGTATCAGGGGACGTGGCCAACCTCTCTACGTCGTAGCCGCAGGGCTTCAGCCCTGCCTCAGATCAGGTCCGGCAGAGGCCTGGGGCCCGACCCCGCATACACACGGTAGTCTGCAGCGATGCCGGCGCGCACCGGGTTTCCCCAGACGTATCGTGCGACTTCCTCGATCTCCTCTTCGGCGCGCAGTACGTGTACTGAAACGTCGATAGTCTCGGTGAGTTGCGGAACGGCATGATGATTTCGAGGCAGAGCTGGAAGCTCTGCGGCTACGTGTCGGCCATGACGATACTTCGGGTCTTCGGCACCTCCGAACGCCAGGTGGCAGCGAAGAGGACGCCCCCCGGATGTGCACGGCCCTGTGCACTCCTTGTGGAATCTCCGCACCACGATTGTGGATGCATTGTTCACAACTTTCTACGAGATGTTGTGTCGAACCACTTGACAAACCCAAGATATGGTAGCAAAATGATCTTGCGCTCTCGGAGTTCCGGGGGCGTAGCCGATTTCTAAGAGGCACCCAATGTTCTGTAAAGTGACTCCCACGCCAGACGCGCCGTCTACCCCCGCTCATCCTTCGAGAGCCTCAGGACGAGCGGGCCGGAGCCTCACCAACTCGGTAGCCACCAATCACTGTTCACTACCCACTATCCAATGAACTGTCCCTTCTGCTCCCACCCCGACACCAAGGTCACCGACTCCCGGCCGGAAGTCGGCGCCATCCGGCGGCGCCGCGAGTGCCTGGAGGACTCCGGCGGCTGCGGGCGGCGCTTCTCGACGCTGGAGCGCGTGGAGCTGGCCGGCGTGTCGCTGGTCAAGAAGGACGGCGCGCGCGAGGCGTTCGACCGCGAGAAGATCATCACCGGCGTGCGCAAGGCGTGCGAGAAGCGGCCGATCCCCTCGGGGGCGATCGAGGCGCTGGCGGACGACGTCGAGAAGCAGGTCTACGCGCAGGCGAAGGCGGAGATACCGTCGAGCTTCGTCGGCGAGCTGGTGATGGAGCGCCTGCGCGCGCTCGACCACATCGCCTACATCCGCTTCGCCTCGGTCTACCGGGCGTTCGCGGACGTGGACGAGCTGGCCGAGGAGCTGGCGGCGCTCAAGGCCGGCTGGAGCCGCCCGGACGTGCCGCCGGACCAGATGGCGATGCTGCCGGAGGTGGCGCCTTCAGCGGCGACGCCGGCGAAGAAGCGCCGCCGTCGCCGCAAGCGCGGCGAGGCGAACCAGGTGGTGGCGTTCCCGGAAGGACAGAAGAAGAAAGACCCGCAGACGAAGGTTCGGGGGAAGTAAGGAAATTGGACTTAGCTTTGGCCAAGGAACACCAACTGATCACGGAATACGAAGAGGCGCACAGGCACTACCGTGAGATTGCACCTAAAGCACGCGCGTATGTGCCAGGCCAACCACTGGTACTCGACCGAGTCGACTGGTCGGAGGTCAAGCTCGCAAGGGAGTCCCTTTTGACAGCGCAGGACCGACTCTATCGATTCTGGGCAAACAACTGATCGCATGAGGCAGAAGCGAAGTGACGCAGGAAAACGACGAAAGAAGTAGGTGGCTCAGACATGACGATTGAACAGAACACGATTCGTCCAAGCGCAGAGATGACTGAGGTCTTCAGGTCTCTAAGCGAAGTTCAGAGGCGCGAGATCAGCAAGCAAATGCATGAGGGATTC